>CABSNF010000024.1 GCA_902478995.1 uncultured Collinsella sp. | reverse complement strand
ACACTTCTAGCTTCGTCGGCAGCGTCAGATGTGTATAAGAGACAGCCTTTACGCCGCTGCCGGTCATCGGCGTGCCTATGAAGACGAGTGACCTGGGCGGCATGGATTCGCTGCTGTCGATGGTGCAGATGCCTTCGGGCGTGCCCGTGGCCTGCGTTGCCATCAACGGCGCCAAGAACGCCGCCATCTACGCCACGCAGATTCTGGGCGCTTGCGACCCCGAGTACCGCAAGGTTATCGAGAAGATGAAGCAGGAGATGGCCGACGCCTAGGCGTTCCGCCGTTTCACCGCAGTATAAGGAGAGCCATGTCCGACTATCAGGGAAAACGATTCAAGGCTTCTCAGATTCCCGATCCGTCGAAGCCGGGTGCTGCCCATGCGGCACAGCAGGGTCGGACATCCTCTCCTCAGCAGCCGCGCGCGCCGCGCCCCGTGACGCCGGCGACGCATCGTCGACAGGACGCGCCAGCCGCATATCGACCTTCATCTTATAGCAACGCTAAGAAGCCGCCCCGGTCTTCATCGCATGCCGCGCCGTCGGATTACACCGAGCCGCCGCGCAAAAAGCGCCGCTCCATTATTCCCATTCTGCTCATCATCATCGGCATCGGCCTGATTGTCGCCGCCGCTGCCATCTTTATCAACGCGCAGATTGGCTATAAGCAGGCAAGCGATTCGTACCAGAAAATCGAGAAGCAATATGTAAGCGATAAGGACGCCAGCGGCGTGCCGATTATTGACTTCGATGCACTTGCTCAGACAAACTCCGAGATTGTGGGTTGGATTTACGCGCCGGGAACCAACATCAACTATCCCGTGGTGCAGACCAACAACAACTCCAAATACCTCAACACGCTGTTCGACGGTACGGCC
The DNA here is from genome assembly GCA_902478995.1 of uncultured Collinsella sp. GTDB lineage: Bacteria > Actinomycetota > Coriobacteriia > Coriobacteriales > Coriobacteriaceae > Collinsella. The sequence goes on along the minus strand of CABSNF010000024.1, from coordinate 24,909 downwards.
AATGCATCCGGGGCCATTTTCCTGGATAGCAATGACACCGCGCCGGGCATGGTGGATCAGCAGACCACGATCTACGGCCACCACATGAATGACGGGTCGATGTTCAACGTGATTTCGGACACCACTGATCAGGCAACGTTCGATAGCATCGAGTTCGTGTATTACATCACACGGGATGCTACGTATAAACTGCGACCACTGGCGACCAAAGTTGTCGAGGACACGTATGCCAAGGCGCGCACGACCAATTTTGAGGGCGACGACGGGCTCAAGAACTACCTGTCCGAGATGCTCGACGGTGCCTCTGCCGTGGCGAGCGATGCCATCGATCGTGCCGCTTCGGCAACCAAGGTCGTAACGCTTGTGACCTGTCGTTCGTTATCGCTGAGCAACACACGTGCCGTCATGGTGCTCACGCCGGTCGAGGAATAGATTATGGGCTACTCAATGACGGTGAAAGGAGAAATGATGCTTGAGAACGGCAAATCGATGCCTTCGGTTGATGCTTGGCTGCGCGAAGCCAAGGCCGATGTTTCGGCGGCTGATTGTGGGATGTACCTGACACACAACGGCGTGGTGCGCGCGACGCCCAAGGCCGAAGTGCGCGGAGTCGAGACCGATGGCGTGGCGCCAGGCCACAAGGTGGGCGGCATGGTGTTTGGCTTCGATGCCGAAAAGGTGCAGGCCGCTATCGAGGCGACGCGCACGATGCCGGGTATCGGCTATGTGCGCGTGTGGCTGGCGAGCGGCGAGCTTACCGTGGGCGACGACATCATGCTCGTGCTCATTGGCGGAGACATTCGCCCGCATGTGGTCGATGCGCTGCAGTCGCTCGTCGGCACCATCAAGAACGAGTGCGTGAGCGAGGTCGAGCGCGAGGCGTAAGGCCTCGTCGGCAATCCGAGTCTGTCTATAGCGAAAGCCCGCCGGCAGTTCATGTAGATCTGCCAGCGGGCTTTGATGTGTTGGAGCTATTTTGCTCTGGCGTTTGCTACACGCGTGTGGCGTCCTTGGGGCTCATGGTCATACTCTGAAAACGGTTCTCCATATATTCGTTATCGAAATGCTTGTCATAGAACTGTGCGACGGGAATATTTCGAACGGTTCCGTTGACGCGCTGATACCAATAGTCGAGCGATTGCAACGTCATGACGCCGTCGATCAACATGACGGCGGTCAGGATGACGGTAGCAGAGTAGCGGCGTTTCCATGGAATCATATTGATGAGCTTAAGCAGGCGCGGCAGCAAGACCTTGATCCAGATGAGGCCACCCAGGCCCCACATGCAGGCAAACGGCGTGCATGTGCGTCCCCCGGTCAATACCGCGATGGGATCGGGCATGCCGAATAGCCTAATGTGTGAATAGCTCCACGACACCACGCCAAATGAGGTCTGCATAAACCAGCCTACAAACACCTCGAAAGCGCCGCCGATCAGGGCACTTACCAGGAAAATGATCAGAGGATTCTTTTTATAGAAGCGGTTGAGCGCCATGGTCATGAGCACCGCGCCAAATCCGTAGATGGGGCTAAAGGGGCCAAATAGCATACCGGCACGGTCCTGATAGACGCCGGGATCGACGACGACCATATGCCAGACTTCCTCGAGAATGAGACCTAACACGCTGCAGACGAAGAATACCCAGAACAGGTTGAAGTAGTTGAGCTTGATGTAGCCCTCGCCGGTTTCGTCGCGGCCGAGCATCCCCTCGGCGGCGGCATCGCGGTCGAGCATCTCTTGCAGACGGCGCTGCAGTTCGCGCTCCTGGCGTAGCGTGGGGTCGACGGTGGCCGAAAGCGCGACGAGGATGCCGAGCTGGATGGCAGGGCGCAGCAAGAAAGGCCCGATACCCTGGAGCATCACGTCAACCAAAAGCTCGACGACGGTCAATGCGATAAGGATATAGGACAGACGGGCGGCATTGCGGCGCTGGTTCTTGATGAGGTCCAGGCCAAAGACGATCAAGATGACGGCACTGGCAGCCGAGAGCATGATGCCGGCGACGATAAGGCCGACTGCGACGAGCGTGTTATCACCGAGCTTGGCGGCGGCGTTGCCGTTGATGAGTGCGGTGGTGACCTGCCACATAAAGGCGCCGACCGACGGGAGCGTACCCACGCCGGACAGGATGCACAGGACGGCGTACACCTTAATGATGAGGGGGATCTTCTTGACCTCCGTGGCGCTGGGGACGCTGGGGTCGAGTTTGTTTCGATCCATACATAACCTTTCTCGTTTTGCTGTAGGTACAAGGATACGCCGCCGACCTGCCAAAAGACAGGACGAACGTCCCAATTGCAACAATGTAGCCCCTAGCGCGGGCGAGACACGGCGCACGGGAAGTCTTCGAGGCCGTTGCCCCTGAGAGTGGACTACCCAATAAAATGTTTGGTCGCAAAACGGATTATAAGCTCGGTGGGCTTTTAAAAAGCGCTGTTCATGCGCGGGAGTGCTTGTCTTGCCGTGCGTATAATAGGGCAGGTAACGCCAAATAACGAGGCTCTGAGGGGATGCCATGTCTCAAGAAACCATCCGCGCGGCCGAGCGTGCCGCGGGACAGGTGAAGACCATGTCGACGTATGATCCGGACTCCGACCAGCTGCATGAGGAATGCGGCATTTTTGGTGTGTGGGCACCCGATCGCGATGTGGCTCGACTGACGTACTTTGGTCTGCGCGCGCTACAGCATCGCGGCCAAGAATCGGCGGGAATCGCCGTTGGTGACGGCGGTACGGTTATGGTCCGCAAGGATCTGGGCCTGCTCGACCGCGTGTTCTCCAATGCCGACTTGTCGACGCTCTCCGGTCAGCTGGCCGTGGGTCATGTGCGCTACGGCACCGCCGGCGCCAAGAGCTGGGAAGCCTCTCAGCCGCACCTCTCTACCATCAATAGCGTCATTATCGCGCTCGCGCACAACGGCACCCTCGTCAACACCGACGAGCTGCGTCGCCAGCTGATCGAGCTGGGCGTACCGTTCCTCTCCAACTCGGATTCCGAGGTCGCGACCAAACTCATCGGCTACTTTACTCAGCGTACTGGCCATCTGCGCGAGGGCATTCGCAAGACCATGGAGCTCGTGCGCGGCGGCTACGCCATGACGCTCATCAACGAGCAGGCGCTCTACGCATTCCGCGATCCGCACGGCATTCGCCCGCTCGTGCTGGGCAAGCTGGTGGATGAGGGCCTGGACCAGGCCGATGCCGCATCCGTTTCGCAGCTGCCGTCGCAGGACGGCGCCGCGACGGTCGACGCCACCACCCATGTCACGCGCGCCGGCGGCTGGGTCGTTGCCTCCGAGACCTGCGCGCTCGATATCGTGGGCGCCGAGTACGTCCGCGACGTCCGTCCCGGTGAGATTTTGCGCATCAGCGCCGAGGGCCTTGTGTCCGAGCAGGGCGTGCCTGCCGCCGAAGAGCCTGCTAACTGCATTTTTGAGCAGGTCTACTTTGCTCGCCCCGATTCCATCATGAACGGCAAGAGCGTCTACGCCTGCCGTTATGACATGGGTCGTCAGCTGGCACATGAGGAGCCCGTCGAGGCCGACCTGGTCATCGGCGTGCCCGACTCCGGCCTGCCGCCCGCGGAGGGCTATTCGCACGAGAGTGGCATTCCCTTTGGCGAGGGCCTCATCAAGAACCGCTATGTGGGCCGTACGTTTATCGAGCCTACGCAGGAGCTGCGTGCCATGGGCGTGCGTATGAAGCTCAACCCGCTGCGTGACAACATCGAGGGCAAGCGCCTGGTCGTCATCGACGACTCCATCGTGCGCGGCACCACCATGGTGCAGCTCGTCAAGATGCTGCGCAACGCCGGCGCCAAGGAGATTCATATCCGCATCAACTCGCCCGAGGTCATCTGGCCGTGCTTCTACGGTATCGATACCGACGTGCAGTCGCAGCTTATCAGCGCCAACAAGACGGTCGACGAGATTTGCGAGTATATCGGCGCCGATTCGCTGGCCTTCCTTTCGGTCGAGGGCCTGCTTAAGGTCATGCCCAAGGGCGGTTACTGCGATGCGTGCTTTACCGGCCGCTACCCCGTGGCGATTCCCGAGAGCTTTGGCCGCGACAAGTTCATGGAGGGCTTTAAGCCCCGCAACCTGGACAAGCCGCTGCACTTTGATGACGACGCCGTGGTCGAGAAATACGACGATCGCAGCTGGGAAGAGGAACACGGCGAGGCCTAAAACCTGCCAAAAAGGGACAGGTTTATTTTGGTAGGTTTTACCTGCTGTTTTGTTGATATGACGGCGCGCGTTGTTATGGCGCGCGCCGAAATGAACGCAACTATGAGCACCGTTTGGCGCCCGGGCGGCGCCACGGTAGTGGGAGAGGAAGGCTCAGATGAGCGACAGCAAGCATGTGACGTATGAGGATGCCGGCGTCGATACCGCCGAGGGCGGCCGCGCCGTTGACGCTATTAAGCAGATGGTTAAGGACACCAACCGTCCCGAGGTCATCGGCGGCATCGGTGGCTTTGGTGGCCTGTTCTCGGCTGCCGCGCTTAAGGATATGGAAGACCCGATTCTGATTAGCGGTACCGACGGCGTGGGCACCAAGCTCGTGCTCGCCCAGATCATGGACCGTCACGAGACGGTGGGCCAGGACCTGGTTGCTATGTGCGTCAACGACATTCTGGTTTCGGGTGCCGAGCCGCTGTTCTTCCTGGACTACGTTGCCATCGGCCACATCGAGGCCGAGCACATGGCAAAGATCATCAAGGGTGTGGCCGATGGCTGCAAGCTCGCGGGCTGCGCGCTCGTGGGCGGCGAGATGGCCGAGCACCCCGGCGTCATGGCTCCTGCCGACTACGACCTTGCCGGATTTACCGTGGGCGTCGTCGACCGTCCCAAGATGCTCGACCCCGCGAATGTCCGTCCCGGCGACGTGATCCTGGGCCTGCCTTCCACCGGCGTGCACTCCAACGGCTACTCGCTCGTGCGTAAGGTCATTGGCGTCGACGGTATTAAGCCGGGCACGCCCGAGGCCGCCGCTAAGGCCGAGGAGCTGAGCCGTCCGCTCGAGGAACTCGGCGGCGCATCGCTGGCAGACGCCCTGCTGGCCCCCACGCGCATCTATGTCAAGCCGATTCTGGAGCTGCTGCGCGGTGGCGCTCCGGTGCACGCCATCGCCCATATCACTGGCGGCGGTATTACCGAGAACCTCAACCGCGCGCTCGCCGACGACGTCGACGCCGTGGTCACCCGCAACGGCGCCGAGATGGGTTGGGACGTTCCGCCCGTCATCACCTACGTGTCGCGCCAGGCCGAGCTCGCGCCCAACGAGGCATGCAAGACCTTCAACATGGGCGTTGGCCTGTGCCTGATCGTCGCCCCCGAGGACGAGGCTGCCGTGACCGAGGCCCTGGTCGCGCTGGGCGAGAAGCCGTTCCGCGTGGGCGAGTGCGTCGAGGGCTCCGGTAAGGTCGTGTACTCCGATGAGCGCTAACGAGCAGATGGCTGCTGCCGCGAGCCTGGGCTTTGTGCCCTACACCCGTCCGACCGGCACCGATACGGCCGAGCCGCTCAAGATCGGTGTGCTCATCAGCGGTTCGGGTACCAACCTGCAGGCGCTGATCGATCTGATCGCCGCCGGCAAGCTCAACGCTTCGATTGAGCTTGTGGTGTCGAGCCGTCCTTCGGCTAAGGGTTTGCAGCGCGCTGAGCGCGCGGGCATCCAGACGCTCACGCTGTCCAAGGATGTCTACGCTGACCCCATCGCCGCCGACGAGATCATCGCGCACGAGCTTCTCGAACGCGGCTGCGAGTATGTGGTCATGGCCGGCTACATGCGCATGGTGCACACGCCTCTGCTGGCGGCGTTTCCCAACCGCGTGGTCAACTTGCATCCGGCGCTGCTGCCGAGCTTTACCGGTGCGCATGCGATTGACGACGCCTTTGCGCGCGGCGTCAAGGTAACTGGCGTGACCGTGCATTTTGCCAACGAGATCTACGACAACGGTCCCATCATCGCCCAGCGTGCGCTGGCTGTCGAGGAGGGCTGGGATGTCGACACGCTCGAGGAGCACATCCACGCGATTGAGCACGTGCTGTATCCCGAGGTCGTGCAGATGCTCGCCGACGGCCGCGTTCACGTTCTAGAGAGCGGCAAGGTCGCAATTGACGCGCCTCGCGGCTAGCGGCGCACAGTACAATTTAGCCGAGTAGTCAGGGTGGTCATTGGCGCCAAGGCGCGCGTGGCCACCCTTTGTTTTGGGTAGTCACCTGCGACGTTCTTTAACGACTAGTCATTTAAGAACGTCCCCGATGGCTAGGTGAGAGAGGTGAGCGCATGGCGGATAACGAAGCGCTGTTTACGCCTGAGCTGGTGTTTTTTGATTGGGAGTGTGCGACGCCGGATGAGGTGTTTGCGCGGCTCGAGGGCGAGCTTGCACCACGTGGCTACATTGCCGACGGTTGGCTCGACGCCGTTCTCACGCGCGAGGATGCCTATCCCACGGGCCTTGCCATGCCGGCGGCAAACATTGCCATTCCGCATACCGATCCGGGGTTTGTGACCAAGCCCTATATCGCGGTGGTGAAGCCCACCGCGCCCGTGACATTTAACGCTATGGCTGGCATGGGCGCTCCGGTGCCGGCGCAGATCGTCATTAATCTGGGCATCGCCGAGCCGGGCGGCCAGGTCGAGGCCCTGCAGGCGCTCATGAACATCTTTATGGACGCCGATGCCGCAGCCGACGTGCTCGGCCAGACCACGTCCCAGGGCATGGTCGACGCCATCCGCCGCCATTTCTAGGATGGGGCTGAGCCGGCACTTGGGGACGTTCCTTTTCTGCCGGCAGTAAGGGACAGTCCCCAAGTGCCGGCATATAAAGAACGTCCCCAACTGCCAAGTGCCAGAGCTGTCCCCTTTGCACCAAAATGGTGCAGATTAACCTGTCCCCAATGCACCAAGCGTGTCGCGGGGGCCGCGTTGTGACACAATGGCGTTTGTTCGATTCGTTATGCGAAAGGCCAACTATGGCAAATAAGAAAAAGAACTCCGAGGCCGCGCCGACGCCCGAGCAGCAGGCCCGCGCTGCCTCCAGCTCTCGCAAGAAGCAGCGCAAGACGTACGTGTCTAAGACCGTCAAGATCGTTCTGGTGGTCATCGGCGTGCTGGCGATGCTGCTTTCCGTCTCGGCGATGGCGTGCTCCGGCCTTATGTCGCAGGCTGAGGACACCTCGGGCTACAAGCTGACCGGCGGTGTTGCTGCCACTATCAACGGCACCAACCTCACCGAGGACACCGTGACCAAGCAGATCATGAGCATGCGCACGTCCTACGGCTACACCAAGGACAAGGACTGGGCGCAGTACCTGGTCGACAACGACCTCACACCCAAGAAGTATCGCAAGCAGCTCATCGACTCCTACGCGCAGCAGATCCTGCTTCAGCAAGCGCAGAAGGAAAACGGCGTGACCGTCTCGGACGAGGAGGTCGAGAAGGCTTGGAAGGACGCCTGCAAGAGTGCCGGCGGCGCCAAAGCCTTTAAGAAGACGCTTAAGACCTACGGCTATACCGAGGACACCTACAAGGACTCGCTCAAGGAGAGCCTGGCGCAGCAGAAGCTCAAGGACGCCGTGGCACCCACCAGTAAGCCCAAGGACAGTGAGATCGTCGATTACATCAACGAGAACCTGTCTAACTACAACGATGCCCGCCGCTCTTCAAACATCCTGATCAAGGTTGATTCCGACGCTTCCGACGAGGACAAGGCTGCCGCCAAGGCCAAGGCACAGGAGTGCCTGGACAAGATCAAATCCGGCGAGCTGAGCTTCGAGGACGCCGTGGAGCAGTATTCCGACGACACCGGCTCCAAGGAGAAGAAGGGCGATGTGGGCTGGGATAAGCTCACCACCTTCGTCGACAGTTACCAGGCGGCGCTCGAGGGGCTCAACAAGGGCGATGTGAGTGACGTGGTTGAGTCGACGTATGGCTACCATGTCATCAAGTGCACCGACTACTTCCATGTCGATAACCAGGTCGATGACATCAAGCAGGTACCCAAGGACATTAAGAAGTATGTCTCTAACGTGGTGAAGACGCAGGCGGCAAGCACCGCGTACAGCGAGTGGCTGGAGCAGTACAAGAAGGACGCCGACATCACCGTTAACCCCATGCCCAAGGACGTGCCGTACAACGTCAGCCTGAAGGGCGTCACCAAGAGTTCGACCGACGATTCGTCGACGACTGAGTAATCATGGGGCGGTGCTCGCGCGAGTGCCGCCCACGCTATTAGAGAGGATTTGCAGATGACCAACGAAGAGCTGCAGAAGGAAATGATCGCGGCCATGAAGGCCAAGGACAAGGTTCGCCTGTCCATCATTCGCCAGGTTAAGGCCGAGGTGAAGAATATCGAGGTCAATGAGCGCCGCGATGTGACCGAGGAAGACGTCAACAGCATGATCAAGCGTCTGATCAAGCAGACGAGCGAGACGCTGGAGATGTCCATCAAGGCCGGCACCGACCAGGAGCGCACCGACAATCTGACCGAGCAGGTCAAGATTCTGGAGAGCCTGCTGCCCGCGCAGGTTTCGGGCGAGGAGCTCGAGGCCCTGATTGAGCAGGTCATCGCCGAGCTGGGCGCTACTTCCAAGAAGCAGATGGGCCAGGTTATGGGTGCCCTGGGCAAGGCCACCGGCGGCAACTTCGACAAGCCGGCAGCGGCAAAGATCGTCGGAGCAAAGCTGGCTTAAGGGCTGGCCGACACATAGCCGATGCTGAGGGGCGTGACCATTGCGGTCGCGCCCCTTTTTGCTGGGCTGGGCAATCATTGGGGACGGGCTTAAATGAGTGCCCAATGAGCGGGTACTCATTTAAGCCCGTCCCCAATGAGTTGGTTAAAGGTTGCGGGTTCTTTACGGGAATGTAGTGTGGGCTGCGGAAACGCGGTTCTTTCCGTACAATAGTTCAACTCGTGTAAACGCAGGGAAGGGACATTCATGGCAGACATGATCGAGATCAAGCATCTCAACAAGTACTTTGGCGACCTGCATGTGCTCAAAGATATCAATCTCACCGTCAAGCGCGGCGAGAAGCTCGTAATGATCGGGCCTTCCGGCTCGGGTAAGTCGACGCTCATCCGTTGCGTCGATTATCTGGAGGAGCCCACGTCGGGCGAGGTCGTCATCGACGGTACGCCGCTCACCAAAAAGAATCACCTGGAGATGGCTCGCAAGTATAGTTCCATGGTGTTTCAGCAGTTCAACCTGTATCCCAACATGACGGTGCTCGGCAACCTGACGCTCGCGCCCATCAAGCTGCAAAAGAAGAGCAAGGAGGAGGCGACCGAGATCGCCATCGCCGCTCTCAAGCGCGTTGGCATGGCGCATAAGGCCGGCGAGTATCCGCAGAATCTCTCGGGCGGTCAGCAGCAGCGCATCGCCATCGCCCGTGCCCTGTGCACCAAGCAGCCCATCATCCTGTTTGACGAGCCGACCTCGGCGCTCGACCCCGAGATGGTCCAGGAGGTTCTGGACGTTATGATTGAGCTCGCGCAGGAGGACATCACCATGATCTGCGTGACGCACGAGATGGGCTTTGCGCGCCAGGTGGCCGACCGCGTCATCTTTATGGAGGACGGCCGCATCCTGGAGGAGGGCACGCCCGAGCACTTCTTCGATAACCCCGAGAACCCGCGCTGCCGCGAGTTCCTGTCCAAGATTCTGCACTAGGCGCGGTGATGGACATGACGGATATGACGAGGGCGGCCGTGTCGCGCCGTCACTTTTTGCAGCTGGCGGGCGCCGGCATGCTCGCGCTGACGGGGGCCGCGCTTACCGGTTGCGGCAACTCCACCAGCGGCGAGGGTTCCGACAAGGGGTCCAAGCTTGCGGCCATTAAGTCGCGTGGCCATCTGAATGCCGGCGTTAAGAAGGACGTTCCCGGCTACGGCTACTACGACACCGCCAAGGGCAGCTTTGAGGGCATGGAAGTCGATTTGTGCTACCAGATCGCCGCTGCCGTCTTTGGCGTGAGCTACAAGGAGGCTCGCGCTCAGGAGCTTGTCGAGTTTACCGACGTAACGCCCAAGACGCGCGGCCCGCTGATCGATAACGGCCAACTTGACGTGGTCGCGGCGACCTACACCATCACCGACGAGCGCAAGAAGAGCTGGGATTTCTCGACGCCGTACCGCACCGACTACGTGGGACTCATGGTCAAGAAGCGTTCGGGCTTTACCTCGATTGAGGACCTGGACGGCAAGGTCATTGGCGTGAGCCAGGGTGCCACCACGCAGGGCCTGATCGAGCAGATGATCAAGGACAACGGCTTTAGCTGCAAGCCCGAGTTTAGGGCCTTTAGCGGCTACCCCATCATCAAGAGTTCGCTCGACGCCGGCAATATCGACGTCTTTGCCATGGACCGCTCCACGCTGGCCGGTTACATGAACGAGACCGTTGAGCTGCTGCAGCCCGAGGTCAAGTTTGGCGAGCAGGGCTACGGCGTGGCGACCAAGAAGGGCTGCGACCTTTCTGCCGTGGTCGATCAGGTGATTTGCGATCGCCTGGCCGATGGCTGGCTCGACCAAGAGGTCAAGACCTGGGGTCTTGTATAGGCGCATCGTCCAAGGAAGGAATCAAATGCTCGAAGGATTATTTGACGCCGACCGTTGGTCGACGACATTTCAAAATATGGGGCCCTTCTGGGAGGGCTTTGGCGTGACGCTACAGGTGGTCGTTGCCGGTCTGCTGCTGTCGCTGGTGCTGGGCACGCTGCTGGGCGTGTTCTCTACCACTCGCTCGCGCGTGCTGCGCGCCATAAGCCGCGTGTACGTGGAGTTTTACCAGAACACCCCGTTGCCCGTGCAGGTGCTCTTTATGTACATGGCCGGTCCGCAGTTTTTGCAGGCCATAACCGGTGCCGACCAGCCGGTGCGCATCGCGCCGTTCGTGCTGGGCTTCTTGGGCGTGGGCCTGTATCACGCGGCCTACATTTCGGAGGTCATCCGCACTGGTATCGAGGCGGTTCCGCGCGGTCAGATGGAGGCGGCCCAGAGCCAGGGCTTCACCCGTGCGCAGGCGTATTGGTACATCGTGCTGCCCCAGACATTCAAGATCATTCTGCCGCCGCTGTGTAACCAGGCGCTCAACCTGGTCAAGAACACGTCGGTGCTGGCGCTTGTGGCCGGCGGCGACCTTATGTACCGTTCCGACAACTTTGTGAGTCTGTACGGTTACCTGCAGGGATACATCGTCTGCTGCCTTATGTACTTCATCATCTGCTTCCCGCTCGCCATGCTGGTGCAGTGGCTCGAGCGCCGCTCCAAGGAGCGTCCGCGCGGCGTGAGCCTGGCCGAGCTGGGGCTCGACAACGTAGAGGAGGCCTAGCGCATGGAAATCTTCAACGCGACCAACCTGCTCTACATCTGGGGCGGCTTCGTTAAGACGATCGAGATCTCGGCGCTGTCGATCTTTTTCTCGCTCATCTTTGGCACGGTGCTGGCGCTCGTTAAGAGCTATGCGCCCCGCCCGTTCCGTATTTTGGTGAGCGCCTATATCGAGCTGTTCCGCTGTACGCCGAACCTACTGTGGATCCTGTTTATCTACTTTACGGTGCAGGGTTTGGACATTGTGATTTCGACCATCGCCTTTACGCTGTTTACCAGCGCTGTTATGGCCGAGATTGTGCGCGGCGGTCTCAACTCGATTCCGCGTGGCCAGTTTGAGGCGGCGCAGAGCCAGGGCTTTGGCTTCTTTGCCACCATGCGCTATATCATCCTGCCGCAGACGTTTAAGACGATTATTCCGGCGCTGTTTAGCCAGTGCACGACCGTCATCAAGGACAGCTCGTATCTTTCGGGCATTAACGTGGCCGAGCTCATGTACACGGCAAATGTCGTGATGGCCCACGCGATCGACCTATCGCAGGTGCTTATGCTCTACGGCCTGGTGTTTGCGATGTACTTTGTGCTCAACTTTGGTATCTCGTTGCTGGTGAGGGCTTATCAGAGGCGAATGGTGGCAGCGTAGAATGTGGCAAAGGGACAGTCCCTTTGTCACATAGAGAAAGGAATCGCGATGAGCGATCTGGAGAATAAGAAGAGTCCTGTGGTCATTACCATCGCGCGCGACTTTGGCGCCGAGGGCCACGAGATTGGCCGTATCCTCGCCGATGAGCTGGGGATTCCGCTGTACGATAACGAGCTGCTGGTGCGTGCTTCGCTGCGCGCGGGCGAGTCGCTCGACAAGATGGCCGCCTACGACGAGCGCCTGGCCGTGGAGAACATGGCGTTTCTGCCCGACCGCTACGATGCGCGTTCGTACTCGGACAAGTTGTTCCAAAAGATGAGCCAGGTGATTTTGGATCTGGGTGAGACCGAGAGCTGCATTATCGAAGGCCGCCTGTCCGATTACCTGTTGCGTAACAACCCCAACCATATTGCCGTGCTGGTGACTGCGCCCTTTGAGGACCGCGTCGAGATCGTGCGCAAGAAGCGCGGCCTCAACAAAAAGAAGGGCGCCAAGCTGGTCAAACAGCAGCAGAAGGCGCGCGAGGCGTTCTATAAGCGCTACAGCGCCGGAAAGTGGAAGATGACGAGCGGCAAGGACATCGTCGTCAACCGCGCCAAGCTGGGCCGCGAAGGCTGCAAGGATGTCATCGCCGCTGCCTACCGCTACAAGGTGGCGCAGCTCGAAGGCTAACCGACCAAAACCATCACAAAGGTGCCTGTCCCCATCGTGGTGGTTGGGTGGTCGGCATAGAAAAAGTCCCCGCCGGGCGTGTGCTCGACGGGGACTTTGCCGTTTGGTGGTTAGCGCTGTAGGTGATTACTCGCCCAGCAGGCTCTTGGTGATGGAGGCAGCGGCCTTCTTGCCGGCGCCCATCGCCAGAATGACCGTAGCGGCACCGGTGACGATGTCGCCGCCGGCCCAGATGCGGGGATCGGTGGTCTGGCCGGTCTCCTCGTCGGCGACGATGTAGCCCCACTTGTTGAGCTCCATCTTGCCACCGATCTTCTTTGCGAAGGGGTTGGCGTTGGTGCCGATAGCCGAGATTGCGACATCGCAGGGAATCTCCTCGATGGCGCCCTCGATGGGCACCGGGCGACGACGGCCGGACTCGTCGGGCTCGCCGAGCTCCATCTTCTGGACCTTGACGGCGCATACGGAGCCGTCCTCGCCAGCGACAAACTCGAGCGGGGAGACGAGCGGCAGAACCTCGACGCCCTCGGCCTTAGCGTGGTGCAGCTCGGCGCGACGGCAGGGCATCTCGTCCTCGGTACGACGGTAGGCGATGATGGCGTGCTCGGCGCCCAGACGCTTGGCGGTACGGACGGCGTCCATAGCCACGTTGCCGCCACCAAAGACGACGACGTTCTTGCCGTGCTTGGTGGGGGTGTCGTACTCGGGGAACTTGTTGGCCTTCATCAGGTTCACGCGGGTGAGGTACTCGTTGGCGAAGAAGACGTTGGGCAGGTTCTCGCCGGGGACGTTGAGGAACTTGGGCAGGCCGGCGCCGGTCGCCACGTAGATGGCGTCGAAGCCCTGCTCGAACAGCTCCTCGGCCGTGACCATGTTGCCCACGACGGAGTTGTACTCAAACTTGACGCCCATGTCCTCCAGGCCGTCGATCTCGCGCTTGACGACTGCCTTGGGCAGACGGAACTCGGGGATGCCGTAGACCAGCACGCCGCCGCCGGTGAAGAAGGCCTCAAAGACGGTGACGTCAAAGCCGTTGCGGGCGAGCTCGCCGGCGCAGGTGATGCCGGACGGGCCAGAGCCGACGACGGCGACCTTCTTGCCGTTCTTGGGGGCCATCTTGGGCGTGGAGGCGAGCTCGGGGCGGTCACCCAGGAAGCGCTCGAGCTGGCCGATGGCCACGGGCTCGGATTTCTTACCACGGATGCACTTGCCCTCGCACTGGTTCTCCTGCGGGCAGACACGGCCGCAGATGGCGGGAAGCATGGAGTCCTCGCGGATGGTATCGAGAGCGCCGCCGAAGTCCTTCGCGCGGATCTGCTCGATAAAGCGGGGGATGTTGATGTTGACGGGGCAGCCCTCAACACAGAACGGCTTCTTGCAGTTGAGGCAGCGCTCGGCCTCGGCCAGCGCCATCTCCTCGGTGAAGCCCTTGTCGACGGGGCGGAAGTCGCAGGCGCGCTCGGCAGCCGGCTCCTCGTTATCGGGGGTACGGGGCGACTTCATATCGGCAACGAAACGACCGTTAACTAGTGGCATGCGCAGCTCTTTTCCTCATAGGCCTTGAGGGACTCGCCCTCTTCGGAACGGTAAGCGGCCTGGCGGGCACGAAGGTCATCCCAGTCGACCAGGGTGGCATCGAAGTCGGGGCCGTCGACGCAAGCGAACTTGGTCACGCCGCCCACCTCGACGCGGCAGCAGCCGCACATACCGGTGCCGTCAACCATGATGGGGTTGAGCGACGCGGTGATGGGGGTGTCGTACTTCTGGGCGGTGAGGGTCGAGAACTTCATCATCGGAACGGGGCCGACGCAGAAGACCTGGCTCACGGCCTTGTCCTGCAGCAGGCGCTCCAGCGGAGCGGTTACAACGCCCTGCTCGCCGTAGGAACCGTCGTCGGTAGTGATGTGGATGTGGTCCTCGTCGAGGAGCTCGCGGAACTGGTCCTCCATGAGCAGGAGGTCCTTGGTGCGGGCGCCCATGATGGCGTGCACCTCGTGGCCGGTCTCGACCAGGTGCTTGGCGACCGGGAAGGCAATTGCCAGGCCAACGCCGCCGCCAATGACGGCGCAGGGGCCCTCGGCCATCTCGGTGGGAACGCCCAGCGGGCCCACGACGTCGCGCAGCGACTCGCCGGCCTCGTAGGTGGAAAGCATTTCGGTGGTCTTGCCGATCACCATGAAGATGAACTCGACCCAGCCCTCGTCACCGTTCCAGCCGGCCAGGGTAAACGGGACACGCTCGCCCGTCTCGTTGGCGCGAACCATGAGGAACTGTCCAGCGTGCGCATGCTTGGCGATTGCAGGCGCCTCGATGCGGAACTTGAACACCTTCTCCGAGAACTGCGTCTTCTCCAGGATCTTATACATAGAACCCCTCTCTTGTTAGGGCCGCCGAACCGTGCCTCCACGGAAATGGACGGTAGCCCGAATAAAACCGTACGTGCACAGGCGTTGTGCAGACATACGGTGCAAATTATACCCTCATGGACATGTCACTTACGTGTGTCTTCGGCGGTTGGGAGCAGGGTTTGTCCACTTTGGCCTACCAAAGGGGGAGAGGTTTATTTTGGTCAGCTTTATCGGGTAAAACGGCAAAGGGGCCAGCCTCGGGTTGCAATGAGGTCGGCCCCCTTTGGGGTGCTATGTGTGTATGGCGGTGCGCGGTTTATTGCGATGCGGCCGCTGCGGCGTTTCCGCAGGTAAAACCTGCCAAAATAAACCTATCCCTAAATGATAGGTTCTAGTGCTTGCCGTTGGCGGAAGCGGCGCCGTTTACGTGATCGCGGGCGTAGATTACGCCGTGGACGATGGCCAGACCGGCGGCATCTGCGGCGCGGGCGCAGGTGTCCTGGAAATCCTCGGCCTCGCGGGCGCGCAGCTGCTTAAGAACGTAGTCGGCGACGGCCATCTTGCCGGGAGGGTTGCCGATGCCGGTGCGGATGCGGCTGAAGTCGCGGCTGCCCATCTTGTCGATGATGGAGCGCAGGCCGTTGTGACCGGCATGGCCTCCGCCCACCTTGACGCGTACGTCACCGGCGGGAATGTCGAGCTCGTCGTGGATGACGAGCAGCTCCTCGGTCTTGATCTTGTACTCGCGGCAGAGCTTGGAGATGGGCCCGCCCGAGGTGTTCATGTACGACTGCGGCTTGACCAGCACAATCTGGCGCTTACCGCCCTCTTCCTCGGGATCGTTGATGTTGATGAGCACGACCTCGGCGCCGGCTTGGTTTTTCCAGTACGTGACGCCGGCCTGACGGGCCAGCTCGTCGATCGCCTTAAAGCCGGCGTTGTGGCGGGTCTCGGCATATTCCTCGCCCGGGTTGCCAAGCCCGGCAACCATGCGAATCTTAAGCGGCTGTGCAGCTGCCATATTTGTCCTTCCGTTACATAAAAAGTTTAATCAACGACAAAGGCTACCACGCCCGCCGAAGGCGAGGCTTTGCTTCAGCGAAATCCCACCAGACAAAAGCGCGGCCGCGGCAGAGCGAGCCGTCGGAACAGAAGAAACCCCCGCGCGACCTTTGCGAAGCAAGGGGGAGCGCGGGGGTTTCTTCTGTTCCGACGGCGATGCGCCGGGTTACAAGGACGATGCGACTACAGCGCGAAATCGCCGCCGACGAGCGTGGAGACGGGCTCCTCGTGGTAAACGGCGGAGATGGCCTGAGCGAACTCCTCGGCGACCGAGATGGTCTTGATCTTGCCGCCGACCTCGACGGGAATGGCGTCGGTGACGAGGCACTCGACGATCGGGGCGTCGTTCAGACGCTCGATGGCCGGACCGGAGAAGATGCCGTGGGTGGCGCAGACGTAGATGTCGCCAGCGCCCATGGCCTTGAGCTCCTTGACGTTGGCGCACAGGGTGCCAGCGGTGTCGATCATGTCGTCGTTGATGATGCAGGTCTTGCCCTTGATGTCACCGATGATGCCCATGACCTCGGCGGCGTTGTGGCGCGGACGGCCCTTGTGGGCGATGGCCAGGTCGCAGCCGAGCATGTCGGACAGCTTCTTGGCGGCCTTGGCGCGACCCACGTCAGGGGAGACGACAACCAGGTTGTCGGTGTCGAAGTGCATGTCGTTGTAGTACTGGCCAAACAGCGGCAGCGCGGACAGGTGGTTAACCGGGATATCAAAGAAGCCCTGGATCTGGCCCTGGTGCAGGTCGAGGGTGATGATGCGATTGACGCCGGCGCGCTCGAGCAGGTTGGCGACGAGGCGGGCGGTGATGGGCTCGCGCGGGCCGGCCTTGCGGTCCTGGCGGGCATAGCCGTAGTGGGTGATAACGGCGGTGATGGAGCGGGCGGATGCGCGCTTGGCAGCGTCGGTGGCGATGAGCAGCTCCATGAGCATGTCGTTGACGTTGCCGCCGGCCACGGACTGAATCAGGAAGACGTCGGCGCCGCGGACGGTCTCGTCGTAGCGGGCGTAAATCTCACCGTTGGCGAACTGCTTTAGCGTAAGGCCCGAAAGCTCGACCCCAAGGAACTCAGCGATCTTCTGAGCGAGGGGACGGTTGGAGGAACCGGAATACACGCGGATGGACTTGCGCATATTCTCCGACTTCTCGGGATCATTAATCGGCATTACCCTTCTCCTTTATATCGAATGCCATATAGATGCCTTGTTGCATTGTAACCGCGCGGCGGGGTTTATCGAGTCTTGATAACGTCTTTACCGTCAACGGACACGAACCGACCACTCATCCGGCCGCGCAGGTCAGCATAGAAAAAGGAGCCGTCCCCACGGAAGCGGCTCCTTAGATGCTTGGTAAAACGTTATACCTCGTCGTCCTCGTGCAGGCGGCGGCGATAATCGGCGGCCCAGCCCTCAATATTTACCTGACGGGCGCGGCCCAGACCGAGTGCGTCTGCCGGGACCGGCTCAGTGATGACGGAGCCGGCGGCCACGAGCGCGCCGTCGCCAATCTGGGCGGGCGCGACCATCATGGTATCGGAACCGATGAAGGCATCCTTGCCGATGACGGTTTTGTGCTTGTGTACGCCGTCGTAGTTGCAGGTGATGGAGCCGGCGCCCACGTTGACGCCGGAGCCCATGGTCGTGTCGCCGATGTAGGACAGGTGCGGCACCTTGGAGCCCTCGCCGATCGTGGACTTCTTGATCTCCACGTGCGTGCCGGCCTTGGAGCCGTCGAGCATGTGGGTACCCGGGCGCAGGTAGGCGCGCGGGCCGCAGTCGACGCCGTTCTCGATGACGGCCTCGATGGCGATGGTCTCATCGATGATGCAGCCGCTGCCGACGGTGGTGTCGGTGAGACGGCTGTTGGGGCCGAGCTGGCACTCCTCGCCCACGGTGACGTGGCCGATCAGGTGCGTCTGCGGCCACACGACGGTGTCGCGGCCGATGGTGGCGTCGGGGCCGATCCAGGCCTGCGTGGGGTCGATGAAGGTAACGCCCTCGGCCATCCAGTGCTCGTTGATGCGGTCGCGCGCGATGGCGGTGAGCTGCGCGAGCTGGATGCGGCTGTTGACGCCCAGGCCGTCGCGGTAGTCATCGCAGTGGAAGATGGAGACTGCCTGGCCGTGGCCCTTGAGGATCTCGAGCATGTCGGGCAGATAGTACTCGGACTGCGCGTTGTCGTTGCCGATCTCGTCAATGTGCGCGGCGAGCTGCGCGCCGTCGAAGGCGTAGCAGCCGGCGTTGCACTCGAGCAGCGTGGCGGCCTGCTCGGGTGTGCAGTCCTTCTGCTCGATGATGCGTTCGATCTGGCCGTCGGCACCCAGCTTGATGCGGCCGTAGCCGAAGGGGTCGGGCGGGGTCATGGTCATGACGGTGCAGGCGAGCTCGCCGGTGGCGACGGTCTGCGCGAACTTGGCGACGGTGTCGGCGGTGATGAGCGGCAGGTCGCCGTTGAGCACGACGACGGGGCCTTGCGTGATGCCGCAGGCCTCGAGCGCGACCTTCACGGCGTGACCGGTGCCCAGGCGCTCGGTCTGCTCAACGCACTCGACCTTGGTGGCGCTGTTGGCATAGGCGCCGTCGATGAGGGCGCGCATCTCGTCGGCGTGGCTGCCGATGACGACCACGACGCGGCTGCAGCCGGCCTTGATGGTGGCGTCGACGATCCACTGGACCATGGGCTTGCCTAGGATCTTGTGCGAAACCTTGCAGTGGTTCGACTTCATGCGGGTGCCCTCGCCGGCAGCGAGGATAATTGCGGTTGCGTCCATGTGATCTCCTGTTACGTTATAGAGACGTGTGTTTGGAAACGATACACGGCGCAATATGATACCGCAGGCATATGTTGAGCGCGTAGCGATTGGCTCATGGCGGCCGATGTCGGTGCCGCCGGCGTGGCGTTTGCGCTGCTTGCGTGCGGCGTTGGCGGTGCTGCGGAGCTGTCGTTTGAGCGAGGGGACGGGGGTGCCCGTGGACAACATACAAGAGGAGTTTGGCGGCGAGCCCGTCGCGGCATTCTCGATGTCGCATCCGGCTGTGCCGGCCCTCTACATGGTGCTGACGCTGGGGCTCACCATGTTCTCGATGCAGCCGGTGCTGATTGCGCTGTCACTTGCGGGCGGGCTGGCGTATGGATTTGCGACGCGCGGGGCTGCCCGCACGCTGGGCGCACTCCGCTGGCAGCTGCCGGTGATTTTGATTATCGCGCTGGTCAATCCGCTGTTTAGCGCCTCGGGCTCGACGGAGCTGTTCCGTATTGGCACGCGCGCGGTGTATCTGGAAAGCATGGTATACGGCCTGTGCATGGGCGGGCTGTTTGTGGCGAGCGTGCTGTGGTTTGAGGCCGCGGCGTCGATGCTCGAATACGACAAGGTGCTCGCGCTGCTGGGCAATGCCGCACCGGTGATTGCGCTCATGATCTCGATGTGCATGAGGCTTATCCCGCAGTTTTTACGCCGCGGTCGTACGGTGCTGGCGGTGCAGGATGCGATTGATGTGCCGGGCCGCGCGCCCACCGATCCCGTGCGATCGCGCCTGCGGGCGTCGAGCGTGTTGATGGGCTGGGGCATGGAAGATTCGCTGGAGCGCGCGGACGCCATGCGCTCCCGTGGGTGGGGCGCCGCGACGCGTCGAACGACGTATGCGCGGTATCGGCTGGGGCGCGGCGATGTTGCCGCGCTGGTTGGACTTGCGCTGTTTGGCATGGCCACGACGGCAGTGGCGTGGACTGCGACGATGCAGTATTCGTTTTACCCGCAACTATCGGTGCCGGCGCCGTGGCTGGGCTATGTCGTGTACGCTGCCTGGATGATGCTGCCTTGCGCGTCGCACGCGATTGATGAGAAGAGGTTTGGCTGATGGCTCGGTTGGATAGGAGCTCGGCGGCGGGTGTGGCATATGGCTCGGCCGCGCCGGCGATTGAGGTGCGAGGCCTTAGTTTTGCCTATCCCGGGGCCGAGGCACCGGTGCTCGAGGGGCTTGATTGGCGTGTTTCCCAAGGTGCGTTTGCACTGCTTGTTGGCGGTACCGGTTCGGGCAAGTCGACGCTGCTGTCGCTGCTCAAGCCCGAGATCGCGCCGGCGGGTACGCGCTCCGGCGAGCTGCGCGTGCTGGGCGAGCCCGTCGCCGACATGGATGTGCGGGCATCGGCGGAGCGCGTGGGCTATGTGTTCCAGGATCCCGAGAACCAGATCGTGTGCGAAACCGTGTGGCACGAGATGGCGTTTGGCCTGGAAAACTTGGGGCTAGCACGTGATGAGATGCGCCGTCGCGTAGCTGAGACCAGCTATTTCTTTGGGCTGGAAGATTGGCTTCACCGCGATACTGACACGCTTTCGGGTGGTCGCAAACAGTTGCTGTCGTTGGCGGCCGTTCTGGCGTTGCGCCCGCGCGTGCTGCTGCTCGACGAGCCCACGTCTCAGCTTGATCCGGTTGCGGAGAAGAATTTCCTGCACGCGCTGTTTCGTGTGAATCGCGAGCTGGGCTGCACGGTTGTTGTGGCGACGCATCAGTCGCGGCCGATGCTCGAGTATGCGACGTGTACGTACCGGATTGAGGGCGGTCGCGTGCGCGAGGTGGCGGATATGTCTTCTTTGGGACGCCGAGAATCGCTGTTTTCCGATGACATGTTGGGGTGGGGTGCCATCCGATGTGCAAAAAACGGAGTATTCAGCAGGCGTGAGGACAATTTGGGTTCTCTGGAGCCGCCCGGGGACGTATCGAGCGCGAAAAAAAGTTCGGAATTGGACAAATCGTCCGAATTTGTGGCGCAAACGTCGCTCGAGAACGGCTCGGAAGCCTTCTCGCGCACGGATGGAAGCAGAATACTCCAAAAAATGCACGGCGGGTCGGCTACCACCCTGTCGGAAGGCTGGTTTCGCTACGATCGAGCGTCCGGCTGGGCGTTGCGTGGGCTCGATGCGTCGTTTTCGGCCGGTGCGGTGCATGCGGTTGTTGGCGGTAACGGCTGCGGCAAGTCGACGATGCTCTCGGTGCTGGCGAAGACCGCCAAGCTGCAGCGCGGCCGCATGGTGCGCGGAGCGGCCTCGGCGGCGCTGCTGCCTCAGAATCCCAAAGCATTGCTGGTTGCCGAGACGGTTCGCGATGAGCTGATGGAATGGGCCTCGACCTGCGGATATGACGAGAACTTGGCGCGGGAGCGTGCGGCGAGCTTGGGGTTGTCGGGTCTGGATGGACGCCATCCGTACGATCTTTCGGGCGGGCAGCGTCAACTGCTTGCATTGGCAAAACTGCTGCTAATCGGCCCCGAACTGCTATTGCTCGATGAGCCCACCAAGGGTCTAGACCTGTTCAGCCGCCGCATCATCGCCCGCGCCCTGCGTGACCATGCGAAGGCTGGCGGCACCGTCATCATGGCTACGCACGATTTGGACTTTGCCGAGCAGGTAGCCGACGACGTCGTCATGATGTTTGACGGCGAGATTGCCTGCATGGAGCCGCCGGCCGACTTCTTTGCCGATAACGTGTTTTATAGGGCGTGATGGGATGACGGATTATCGCGTCGCGCGCTTGCTTGCAAAACTGGAGGTCCCGCTGTTGTTGGCGGTGCCGGCGGTGATGGCTGCCGCGTTGCTGTCGGGTGTTGAGCAGGCAGCATTGGCCATGCTGGTTGTGGTGGCGCTGGTGCTCGCGCTGTTCTTTGCGGGTTACGAGGCATCTCGTCCGGGTTTGCGCCAGATTATGCCCACGCTGGTTCTGGCAGCATTGGCCGCGGCGGGGCGCATCTTGTTTGGCCCCATTCCCGACTTTAAACCCGTGAGTGCCATCGCCATTATCGCGGGGGCGACGCTTGGTCGCCGCAATGGTTTTATGGTCGGTGCGTTGGCGGCGCTGACCAGCAATTTCTTTTTTGGGCAGGGCATGTGGACGCCGTGGCAGATGTATGCCTGGGGGCTCGTGGGATACGTTGGCGGTGCGCTGGCGCATGCCGGCGCTTTTGATCGCGCCGATGGCACCGTGCGTATGCCGGCGCTGCTGACCTACGGCTTTGCTTCGGGTTTGCTGTACGGCGTTGTGATCAACGCCTACGACATTATCGGTTTTGTTCAACCGCTCACGTGGGCGGGTGCCATGGCACGTCTTGCCACGGCAGTGCCGTTCGATATCACACACGGCCTCGCGACCTGCGTGTTCTTGGCTGCCTTGTACAAGCCTTGGTGCCGTCGCATTAACCGTGTCGTCGTGAAATACGGGCTGTAAGGCATTTCGCGTTCCCTCACGAACTTGCGGTGGAATGGTTCTCGTTTTTGGCTATTTGCTGCCCAAACAGGAACTATTCCACCGCACCTTATAGGGGGAGAGGGGTCACATGATCTGTTTTCCTCTGTCCCCTAGAGGAATTACTTGGGGCTAGAGCTCTAGCGTGAGGGTGACGGGGCAGTGGTCGCTGCCAAAGATGTCGCCGCGGATGCCGGTGTCGCGAACGTTGGCGGCGATCGAATCGCTTACCAGAAAGTAATCGATGCGCCAGCCGGCGTTGTTCTTGCGGGCATTAAAGCGATAGCTCCACCAGCTGTAGACGCCCTCGACGTCGGGGTTTGCCGCGCGCCAGGTATCGGTAAAGCCGGCGTTGAGCAGCTCGGTAAACTTGCCGCGTTCCTCGTCCGAAAAGCCTGCGTTGCCGCGGTTGGACTTGGGGTTCTTAAGGTCGATCTCCTCATGCGCCACGTTAAAGTCGCCGCAGGTTACGACGGGTTTGCCGGTCTCGCGCTCGAGCGCGTTCAAAAAGCCGCGGTAGGCATCGTCCCAGGCCATACGCACGTCGATGCGCGCGAGCTCATTTTGTGCGTTGGGCGTGTAGACATCCACAAACCAGAATTTGTCGAACTCGAGCGCGCAGACGCGGCCCTCGGTTGCGGCTTGGGCGACGAGCACGGCCGCCTCGCCTTCGCCGGCGTAGGGCAGCAGCGCATCGGCGCGCAGTACGCGCAGCGGCTCCTGGCGGCTAAAGACCGCGGTGCCCGAATAGCCTTTACGCTCGGCGTAGCTCCAGGTTTGGTGATAGCCGGGCAGGTCAATATCGACCTGGCCTTCTTGCAACTTGGTCTCTTGCAGCGCCAGGATATCGACGTCGAGTTCTTGCGCGATCTGGATAAAGCTCGGGTCCTTTTTGAGCACGGCGCGCAGGCCGTTGACGTTCCACGAGGCGAAAGTGTAAGTCTGAGGCATGGTGTCCTTTCGGCGGGGTTGGCAGGCTTAAGATTAGCGCAACAGGGGCGGGGTGGGATCCGCGCATGCTGACTTAAAGGCCGCATGCTGGGACGTCGCTCAACGCTGCCCGACTAACAAGGACGGAGGACTCATATGACGCAGGCAATATCGGACCCCAGGCAGGCCTCCGCCGCGCTGGCGGATCTGTTTGACACCCACAAGCGCGTGGTCTTCTTTGGCGGCGCTGGTGTTTCTACGGCAAGTGGCATTCCCGATTTCCGCAGCGTGGACGGCCTGTATCACCAGCAGTTTGCCTATCCGCCCGAGACCATGCTGTCGCATAGCTTTTACGAGGCGCATCCGGCGGAGTTCTTCGACTTTTACCGCACCAAGATGATCGCGCTTAACGCTAAACCCAACCGCTGCCACACCAAGCTGGCCGAGCTGGAGCGCGCCGGTAAGCTTGATGCCGTGGTGACGCAAAATATCGACGGCCTGCATCAGATGGCCGGCTCACAGCGAGTGTTTGAGCTGCACGGATCGGTCCATCGCAACATTTGCCAGTCGTGCGGCGCGGTCTATAGCGCCGAGTGGATTTGCTCGCGCGAGCACGAGGATGCCGCGGGCGTGCCTGCGTGCCCCGCGTGCGGTGGCCGCATCAAGCCCGATGTAGTGCTCTACGAAGAGCCGCTCGACGAGCATGTGTTGACCGGTGCCGTTGCCGCCATCGCCGCGGCCGATGCCCTCATTGTGGGCGGGACCTCGCTCGTGGTGTATCCGGCGGCAGGCCTTACGCGATACTTTACCGGCGATACGCTGGCTATTTGCAATCTTGCTCCTACCGATCAGGATGCAAATGCCGACCTGCTGATTTCTTGCGACATCGCGGCCGCGTTTGCGTTCTAGCCCGCGTGCGCGGATACAATAGAAAGACTGAGTGCAAAGCGACCCCGCCGCCAGCTCCCCAAGCTCGGCGGCGTGGGCATTTTAGGAGGATGTTCATGGCGAACGACAGCAAGACATGGCGGTGCGGAAAGTACGAGCTCAGCTTTGACCGTCCGCGCATCATGGGCGTCCTCAACGTGACGCCCGATTCGTTTAGCGATGGCGGGGAGCACTTCGACCCGGATGCCGCCATCGAGTACGGCCTGGCGATGCTCGACGCCGGCGCCGACATCATCGACGTGGGCGGTGAGTCCACGCGTCCCGGCTTTACTCCGGTCAACCCCGACGAGGAGGCTCGCCGCGTGCTGCCCGTGGTGCGCGCGCTGGCCAAAGAGGGTGCCATCGTCTCGATCGACACGCGCCACGTGGCGGTTGCCAAGGCGGCCGTGCGCTGCGGCGCCTCGATCGTCAACGACGTGACCGGCTTCACCGATCCCAAGATGGTCGAGTTTGTTAAGACGAGCACCTGCGGCGTCATCGTAATGCACGCCGGCGAGGTCGCCGCGACCGCACGCACGCACGCAACGGTGCAGCTCGATACCTCGGCAGCGGCGTTTGTTGCCGAGAAGGCGCGCGAGGCGGCTGCCGAGGCCGCGCGTGAGGCCGAGAAGCCGGCTCGCCGCCGTCGCGGCAAGTTGCTGGGCGAGCCTAAGCCGGAGGCCAAGCTTCCGGGCGGCGTGGTGCAGCCCTCGTTGCCGTTTGGCGAACCGGAACCCGCAGCCGAGCCCACGAGA
>CABSNF010000023.1 GCA_902478995.1 uncultured Collinsella sp. | reverse complement strand
TATAAGAGACAGCTGTAACGGTCGAGTAGCCAGCCACCCCGCCTCTACGCAACATCCCAAGGCTGGAGTTCGTCGCCCAGGCGAACGATGCAGTCGTAGAGCACGGTATGGCGCTCGGCCGGGTTGGCATCCCGATGGAAATGCCCGTAATACCAGCGCTTGTAATCCAAGCGGTCTTCCAGCTCATCGAAAAATGCCGTGAGTCGGTCAACGCCGGGACAATTCCAGCCGGGTGCCGGATAAAGCGTGGGCGAAAGCATGCGCGTAGAGCAGGCGTGGGTGATCACGTAGTCGACCTTCCAGCCCATGCTCTCGAGCTTTGCCCGCGCCTCCTCAAAGTTGCGCTCGTCCGGCAGCTCCTGCGGCCACCAGCTGGAATACGGAATGCGGTATTCCTTGTCCACGCTCGCGGCGCCGCCCATGGTAAAGATCGTTGAGCCGTCGAGCTCAAAAACCTCGCCACGCGTCAGTCGCCGTATGGGCGAGGCATCCGACAGGCGCTGCGTCAGCCCACCGTGCCACAACTCCATGGGGCGCTCCGCCCAGTGATCGAAACGCTCGTGGTTGCCGTCGACAAACAGCACGGTATAGGGACGCGATTCCAGCCAGGCGATGTCGGCACATTCCTCGGCGGAGAAATCCCACGGAAAGCCAAAGTCGCCGGCGACGATGAGATAGTCGTCGATCGTCAGACTATCCCCAAGATCCCAGTCGCGCAGCTTTTGCATGTCGACACCGCCGTGAATATCGCCCGTCACATAGACCGTCATCGGATTACCACTTCCCTGTAAGTCGCTAGCTCACATTCTGCACGATCACTAAGCCAACCGTTCCAGCCCTTCCATCCCTTAGGGCCTACCCCTCGTTCTTCCATCCAAACGGGTCAAGCACCCAAAAAACCAGATCGAGCACGCCGCCGGTCATCATGGCGCCGGCAAGGGCCATGCAAACGTGCAGAGAACTGGCATTTCGGAGCACGTCGAATGGCCCCAGAACAGCCAGCAGCGCGACCGCTGCGCCGGCTACGCACAGCGCAAGGCACGGCCCTGCGTCCTTAACGCACTTCTTTGCGAGATGCTTGGTGTTGTCACTCATCAATATCGAACTCCTTAGAGGGTCGTTGTTCAGATGCATGCCGCCGTGACAGAACGGATCGGCAGGGGAAGTGTCACATACCGTGCGGACATCAATGAAGAAACCACCTGCTCGACCAACCCTTGACGCCGTTTTGCACCGGCACCCCATCCCCCGCTATCGAGGTCTAATACTTTTCCGCGAAGTGAACGTCTGTTTTAGGACCCCTGAAGCATCCACATCTTTCGTCGGCAAAATCGCAGGATTCCAGCACCGAAACCGCAGGAAACGGCACCTCTAAAGTGTCGATGCTTCGGGGGTCCGATTTAGCTCGTTCACTTCTCGGAAAAGTATTAGACCTCGAATCTTTGCTGCCCCGAGGGTGCGCCGCTTCCTTCTCTGGAACCCCCACTAGCACTGGCACCCCTAGCCGCTACGACCGCAAGCGTGCCTATAATGAGACTTGCTTCCAGATGAGAAAGGAATCCAGATATGGACGAAGTCAAGTTCGCCGAATTGAACGATGTTCAGGACTTTTTCAACCGTGTCGACAGTGTACGCAACAGTGCATCCCCGACCGAAAAGTTTAATGTCAATCATCCAATAGGCGTCAAAGACTTCATTGGTTGGTGCAACGAACCTTGCAACTATTGTCCCGAAAGCAGCAAGTCTGACCCAGCCTATAGGCTGGGTAAAACCATATGCGCGTTAGAAGATCTTAGCGTCGACAAACCCAAGGCAGCCGAACGCATTCTCGAAAATCTGGCTAGCCCCGTAATTATCGACATCAAAATGCCCCTTAGAGACAGGACAATGAAGCTGCTCGGTACCGAAGGCGCAGAACTTCTCTCCAGGCTAGAGTGCAAGCCGGACAAGGAAGCAGAAGAACTTGAGAAAGAGCTGCCAGAGAATGTTGCCTTCTATCTCGCACTCAAACTCAGACTCAAGGACTACCCCGATGAGCAGGGGTATTACCACTACCAGTTTGATGATAGCGGCAATACTATTGCACGAGTCGATCCCCTCAAGCCCTTTACCGACAGCTCGCATAACAATTTAAACCAGCAATGGCATGTGCTCATCTCCGAGCTCGCTTACCTCGATGTCGCCCATGCTTTAAGCAACGAACAGCACGAATACAATTGCCTGTATCAACATATTAAATCGTGGGACATGGGCGATTTAGGTGCGCCGCATTTACAGTTATTGTGTTCCCCTAACCAGCCTGAAAACAAGCGCATCAAGCTACAGCTTGTTAAACCGAGGACGGTCCCAAAGCGCAGGACAATAACATATCCTTCGGAAGCGATGAATGGTTGGCTTGTAGAAGCACTGCGTAGGTTGGCGGACAAATAATCGCACGCCAACCTACTCCAGCCCTTGGCCGCTGTACTTCCCCGTCTCCGAGTCGTAGCTCAGCATGGCAACCTCGCCGTTCTTCATGACGTTCCCGTCGATGTAGTAATGGCTGGCCCCGTCATGCCAGATACCGCGGTAGCCCGTGATGCCCGAGACCGCCTCGGTGTTGATGTGCCCGGCGATAACATCCAGATAGAACTCACGCCCCACGTAATCGGGCAGCGTCATAGTAAACGACTCGTCAGATGTGCCAAGCTTCCAGTACTCCCCGGCCCCCTCGTCAATGCCGGCATGCACAAAGACCTGGCCGAAGGGACTCTCGTAAAAGTAAGGGAGCTTGCGGACCCACGCGATTATGTCCGCGTGCTCGGCCATTATGCGCTCAACCGTAAAGGCGTACGCTTCCTCGAACTTCCTGAGCCTCAACAGGTGCTTAACGTGCTTGAATGCCTCGGCATCTAGGAAGCTCTTAGCCGTTGCCAGATTACTATCGGCGAGTATCCATGCCTGTGTGAAATTGAGATCGTTCGCCTCGTCGATATACTCGAGGAGCATCTCCTCGTGGTTACCGCGCAATGCCACGACGCGATCGCCGTAGCGCTCTTGCAGCTCCATGATGAGCTCGAAGACCCCGAGCGAATCGGGACCTCGGTCGCAGTAGTCGCCAAGCAAAACCAGCTTGGAATCCTCGGCATCGAGGTCGACGGTGGAAAGCGATGCCTTAAAGGCGTCCAAGCACCCGTGAATGTCACTCATAGCGTAGATATGCACGTATGACCCCCTGTTTGCGTCGGGGTCCCGCTCGTTTGAGCCATGCGGCGCGGCGGCCCCTCTGATTTCGCAGGCGCCGGGCAACCTTGTCCTGTCACGCCCCTCAACATGGTTAAAAGTATATCTCGCCGTGCGGACACAAATTTACGCCTGAGCTCCGGGCGCCCCGAGCACGTTCGCCCAGAGGGACAGCCTTTCCCCACCGCCACCCAAAACTCATCCAACATTAATCTTGGCTCAAGAATCGCTTAATCTATAACCTGCACTATAGAGTTCGACCAAGGGCGGGGCGGCGCCGCGCAACGCAGGCCGCCGAACGCAACACTCGCGCCCGGGCAGATCGCCCGGCGTCGCGCCCATCGAACGAAAGGACAGGTCATGGACGACCTCGAAAAAGTTGAAACCATCCGCACCAAGTGCAACGTGAGCTACACCGACGCCAAAGCCGCGCTCGACGCCGCCGACGGCAACGTTCTGGACGCCATCATTTGGCTCGAGTCGCAGGGCAAGACCCAGACCACGTCGGCGCACGCCGCCACCGAGTCCGAGCCGGTCGATAAGCCCTCGGCCGAGATGGTCGCTGCGCAGGCCGCCTACGAAAAGTCGAGCGAAAAGACCGACTTCTCCAAGAAGATGGACAGCGTGTGGGAGTACCTCAAAAAGCTCTTCCGACTGAGCCTGGAGACCAAGTTTGTCGCCACGCGCCGCGACGCCATCATCCTCAACATCCCCATCCTGATCCCTATCGTCGCCCTGTTTGCCTGGGGCGCTACGATATGGCTGATGCTGCTTGGCCTGTTCTTTGGCATGCGCTACCGCATCGATAGCGACGGCGACGTGCCCGGCAGTATCAACAACCTGATGGATCACGCCGCCGACGCCGCGGACGGCATCAAGCAGAATCTGAACGACGACAAGTAATCGCAGATGGGGGCACGTATGGCACGAATCCTGATCGTAGAGGACGAGGAGAAAATCGCCCGCTTTGTGACACTCGAGCTGGAGCACGAGGGCTACCAGGTTGAGCACGCCGCCGACGGCCGCACCGCCGTGGACCTGGCGCTGGAGCGCGACTACGACTTGATTCTGCTCGATGTGCTGTTGCCGCAGCTCAACGGCATGGAGGTCCTGCGGCGTGTCCGCAAGCACAAGGATGTGCCGGTGATCATGGTCACCGCGCGCGATGCCGTGATGGACAAGGTTGCCGGGCTCGATGCCGGTGCCGACGATTACCTGACCAAGCCGTTTGCGATTGAGGAGCTGTTCGCACGGATCCGCGTGGCGTTGAAGCGCACGGAGGCCGTGCGGGCGGCTTCGGGCGTTGGTGGTTCCGGCGGCGGGGCGGGTATGGCGGGCGGCGCAGCCGGGAACGCCGCTGCGATGCCCCCGGCCAGCGGCGCGGCCCAGGCCGCTGCCACGCCCTCCCCCGCCACGCTCACCGTTGACTCGGTCGCACTCGATCCCGACCGCCGCGAGGTTATGGTCGGCGGCTCACCCATCGTGCTGACCGCCCGCGAGTTCGACGTCCTCGCCCTGCTTATGGCGCATGCCGGCACCGTGCTCACGCGTGAGCGCATCGCGCATGAAGCGCTCGGTTACGAATACGTGGGCGACACCAACAACGTCGACGTGCACATCGCGCACCTGCGTGCCAAGATCGAGGACGCTGGCGGTGCCCGCATCATCCAAACCGTGCGCGGGGTGGGCTATGTCTGTCGCGCGTAACACCGAAACCAAGCGCGTCACCTCCATCGCCCGCGCCATCAACTGGAGCTATATGTGGCGCCGCCTGATGAGCTACGTCTGGCTCGATCTGTTGCTGGTGGTGATTGCGACGGCGATCCTCGTCTATGGATACAACCAGACGCTGCCCGACAGCGCGTTTGCCGCAGGATGGATCCCCGGCGCCACCGTTCACGGCATGTCGCTGACGCCCGCGCGCGGCTGGGACCTAGCAACACTCACCTACACCGTCGAGCTTGCGCGCATCACCAAGACCTTCCCCCTCGCGCAGGATCTCTTCGCGCTATGGCCCCTCTACCTTGTCGTTATGGGTTGGCAGATCATCAGCGTACTCAACATGCTCGGCGGCGCCCGACGCGTACGCCGCACCATGGCACCGCTCAACGACCTGGCCCTACGCGTAGACGAACTCGGCCGCATGCAGCTCTCCGGCGGCAAGATGGAAACGCTGGAGCAGGCTATCGAGCGCGCAAGCGTCGACTCGCCGAGCGTCACAACTGGCGACGCCGACTTGGCGAGCATCGAGGTCGCACTCAACCGTCTGCTGCGTCAGATGCAAGAGGCCAAGCTGCAGCAGATGCGCTTTGTCAACGACGCGAGTCACGAACTGCGCACACCCATCGCGGTGATTCAGGGCTACGTAAACATGCTCGACCGCTGGGGCAAGGACGACCCAGCCGTGCTGGCGGAGTCCATCGCCTCGCTCAAGGCCGAAAGCGAGCACATGCAGGAGCTCGTGGAACAACTGCTGTTTTTGGCACGCGGCGATGCCGGCCGCACCGCGCTGCATCGTGTGGATACCAATCTGGCAGCGCTCGTCGGAGAGGTATGCGAAGAATCGCAGATGATCGATACCGGGCACACGTATCGGCTGGCTTTTGACGCCGCATTTGCCAGCGACCCGCGCTGCGACGCGTCCGTCGATGTCGCGCTCGTGAAGCAAGCTCTGCGCGTGATCGTGCAAAACGCCACCAAGTACTCGGATGCGGGAACGACCGTCACATTTGGCATAACGCCCGATGCGGGCTCGGGCACGATCGACATAAGTGTTGAGGACGAGGGCATCGGCATGAACCAGGAATCCGCAGCTCACGCGTTTGAACGGTTCTATCGCGCCGACAACGCACGCGATGCCGGCGCGCAGGGCTCGGGCCTGGGGCTTGCCATCGCCAAGTGGATCGTCGATAGCCACGGCGGCGTCATCGGCGTGACCTCGGTCGAGGGCGTCGGCAGCCGCTTTACGATTCGCCTGCCGCGCTAGGAAGCCCCTCGGCATAAATAAAGGGATAGGGCCACACGGCCCTATCCCTTTTTGCCAGCTATGGCAGCTTGTGCACTACTCGCGGCACAGGTGCACGGCGAAACCGGCGAACTCGCGCTTAAAGTACACGAGCTTGGTGCCGCCGTCGGGCAGCAGCACGCGCGACTCCTCGTTGACCTCGAGCCCGCGCTCGGCAAACCACTTCTCAGCTGCATCGATGTCGTTAACGGCAAAGCCGATGTGGCCCTTGGTGCCACGACCGTTCTGCTTCATGATCTCGACCAGCGAATCGTTGAAGTACGAAACCGGGGTCTCGATGACGGGCAGGCCCATCATCGTCGAGAACAGCTCCGCGATCTCCAGGGCGTCTGCCGGGTCGGTGGCGTTAATGCCCACATGGGCAACGCGCATACCAAAGAGCTCTACCGGGTTGGCGTTCTGCTCACTCATGCAGTCAGCGCCTACTGAGCCATGACGTCGAGAACGGCCTTCTCGGCGGCAACGCGGTTCATGCCGGTCATGAAGGGCACGCCACTCACGTACGGGCAGGTGAGGCCCTCGGGGGCAACGGTGGTGGCGATCAGCAGGTCAGCGCCCTCGTCGCAGTAATCCTTGGCCTCGGAGATGGCGCACTGCACGATCTCGTACTTGTCGGCATAACCGTTGGCGTCGAGCAGAGTAGCGACCTTCTGGGCAACGAGCGTGGAAGTAGCAGCGCCAGCACCGCAAGCCAAAACGATCTTCTTCATAGGTAATGTCTCCCTTCATGGTTTACTTTAGGTAAGTGTACCGCAGCGAGCGATGGCACTCGGCCTCGATGAGCTTTTATGCCAGTTTGCTTGCGCGCTGCGTATAATACATCTAGTACGTGTTGTCATACCGCTCGCTTTATGAGCGACTAAGGACCCTAATATGCCCGATTCCCGCACCCTCTGGACCGCCGTCGTTATCATCTGCATCGCCGTGTCGGTGTTCTTTAGCGTCAAAAAACGCACCACGTTTAAACGCCTGCAGCAATTGATGGCCGCCAAGCAGTGGGATGAGTTCGATCGTTTGCTCGACGGCAAACTCACCAGCATGCTGTACCCGCGCTACAACCGCGACTACCTGCGTCTGAACTCCTATCTGCTGCGCGAGGACCACGAGCACGCCAGCGAGATGTTCGACCTGCTGCTGGGGCTCAATCTGCCCAAAATGCAGCGCGTCGACCTGGTGATCAAGGCTTTTAACTACTACGTTGGCCAGGAGGACCGCAAAAAGTCCAAAGAGCTGTTGCACGAGATCAAGGGCTTTGAGGGCGGTCAGGCCGAGGCGGTTGCACACGAGTGTCAGCTGATGTACGACACGATGATCCTCAAGCGCCACAACGACATTCCCGAGCTGGAGCGCATGCTCGAGGATGTCGGCGACGACCCGGTCAAGCGCTGCCGCTTGGAGTACCTGCTGGCCCTGCAGTACCAGAACAAGGGCGACGAAGCCAAGTTCCAGGAGTTCCTGGAGAAGTCGGGCCAACACTCGATGGCCGTCAACGCGTAACGGACGGCTTGTGCTAGACTTCTAGTCTCACGGGGGCGTGGCGGAATTGGCATACGCAGGAGACTTAAAATCTCTCGCCGCAAGGATTGTGGGTTCGAGTCCCACCGCCCCTACCACGTATTGTTTACGAGCCCGTGTTCCCCAGGGATGCGGGCTCGTTTCTTTTGGACGCCGGCGGGACTCGAACCCGCGAGGGAGCGAGCGTCAAGCGGACGCGCAGCGCCCGCAGCGAGCCGGCGAGGGCGCCGGCAGGCGACCGAAGCCGGTGCGCATTTGCGCAGCAAATGCGCGGACGTCCCACCGCCCCTACCATATGGAGCTTTCGAGCCCGTGTCCCCAAGGGATGCGGGCTCGTTTCTTTTACACGCCGGCGGGGCTCTAAGTTGCGGTGGAATAGTTCCTGTTTTGGCAGTTTACCAGCCCATATAGGAACTATTCCACCGCGACTTAGGTTGGTGTTCCCACATTTTCCGATGGAAAAACGTGGTTGTCTCCCACATTTTCCGATGGAAAAACGTGGTTGTCTCCCACATTTTCCGATGGAAACTCCCAAATGGCCTTATACTAGCCGAGAGGATTGGGAGGCAATATGCAGCGACAGCTTATGAGTGAACTTATCGCTTGGAAATCAAGGGCGAATCGCAAACCTCTCTTGCTTAAGGGAGCCCGCCAGACAGGAAAGACTTGGCTTCTTAACGAATTCGCAAGCCAGCAGTATCGAAACGTCATTCGTTTTGACTTTATGCTCGAGCCGAGCACACGCTCGCTGTTCGATGGGAACCTCGACCCCAAGCGCATCATCTCCCAGATAGAACTCCTACGTGGCCAAACCGTAACGCCGGAAGACACGCTCATCATCTTCGACGAGATCCAAGAGGCACCACGCGGGATCACCTCGCTCAAGTACTTCAACGAGCTTGCACCCGAATACCACATCGTAGCAGCCGGTTCCCATATGGGCCTCGCGCTCCGACGCGAAAACGAGTCATTTCCCGTCGGCAAAATCGACCAGCTCACCATGCGTCCCATGGGGTTTGCCGAGTTCGTTCGTGCCGTCGACGGCAACCCGCTCGCCGACGCCATCCTTGCCGCAGACATGAACCTTCTAGCAAACGTTACCGAAAAACTCGAGCACTTGCTCAAGGAATACCTTGTTGTCGGCGGTATGCCCGAAGTTGTCTCCACTTTCGCCGAGACACGCGACTTCATCGAAGCCCGAAGGCTTCAACAGCAAATCATCGAGGCTTACGAATCCGATTTTGGCAAACATGCACCCGCCCGCATCGTCGAGCGCATGAGGTTGGTTTGGAAATCCCTTCCCGGCCAGCTTGCAAAGGAGAACAAGAAGTTTGTCTATGGCACCCTTCGTCCCGGAGCGCGCGCACGCGATTTCGAGGAAAGCCTCCAGTGGCTCACGGACTACGGAATCGTTCATAAGGTGCCACGTGTTTCCGCTCTAAAGGCGCCGCTCTCGAGCTACGAAGACCTCTCGGGCTTCAAACTGTTCTGCATCGACACCGGCATCCTCGGAGCGCTCTCCGGTCTCTCTCCGGCCATCGTTCTTAACGGATCCGCTGTTTTTACCGAGTTCAAAGGTTCGCTGACCGAACAATACGTCGCGCAGGAGCTTTTGCTCCAGGACAAAACTCCCGCGTATTGGTCCTCTACCTCCGGCAATGCCGAAACCGACTTTGCCATCGACCATGCGGGAACCGTGCTTCCGCTTGAGGTCAAGGCGGCAGAGAACCTTAAAGCGAAGAGCCTGAAAATAGCCTGCGAAAAATTCAAGCTCGAGCGTTGCGTGAGGAGCTCCCTGGCGGCATATAGAGACGAAGGCATGCTCGTCAATATTCCGCTTTGGGAGATTGGGCAAATCGACAAGCTGGCATAGGCGCCGTGGGGACGCCCCGCAGGGACTGTCCCCAGGTGCCGGCAGAAAAGGAACGTCCCCAGGTGCCGGCTGTTGAGTTGCGGTGGAATAGGGACTGTTTGGTGCCCGAAAGGGCGATTTTAGTCCGTATTTCACCGCAACTTATTTAGAGGGCGCTGAGGCTCGGGGTCCAGCCGATGGTGGGGATGGCGCCGTCGAGGGTCTCGTTGATGGTGGCGGCCATGCCGGCGAGTAGGCTGTTCTCGCTTACGGTGAGTGTCTTGTAGCCGCCGGCACGCATGAGTTCGCGGACCACCACGGCGCCAGCCAAGATCACGCCCGCGCGTTTGAGCTGTACACCCGGTAGCGCGGCGATGCCTTCCGCGTCCAGCACAGACATGCGCTCGATAGCGGCCGAGACCTGCTCCAGCGATAGCTCGCGTAGGTGCACAAAGCTCGAATCATACGGCTCCAGCTCGTGGACCAGCGCCACGAGCGTGGTAACGGTGCCACCCACCGCGACCAGACGCTCTGCACGCTCAAAGTCGCTGGGCAGGCCCTCAAAATAGGCGGCAAACTGCTCGCCCGCCCAGTTGGCAGCGGCAGCAAGCTCGCCGTCCGCAGGCGGCAGCGCCGAGAAAAACCGCTCGGTCACGCGGCGACAACCGATGTCCAGCGAGCGCGTTCCCTCCAGTGCAAAGACGCCGCGCTCCGGCGCATAGACGCCCGTCGCGAGCTCCGTGGATCCGCCACCCGAATCGGCAACAATGATGCGCTCGCCGGCAAAGTCGTGCGCCACGCCAAAAAACGTCAGGCGTGCCTCGACCTCGCCCGGAATCACCTGTGGCTCAAGCCCCAGATCGCGCAGGCCGTCCAGCAGCAGTGCGGCATTGGATGCATCGCGCGCGGCACTCGTGCATGTGGTGCAGATGCACGCGGCTCCAAAGGCACGAGCCTCGTCCACAAACATCCGGCACGCAGCGAGCACGCGCTCGACGGCCGCCTCACAAAAGCGACCCGTCGCGTCCACGCCCTCACCCAGATCGGTAATCTCGGTATGCTTGGACGATTCCACGATTGCCCCGCCCTCGACCTGGGCCAACACCAGTCGCGACGACACCGTTCCCAGATCGATCGCCGCCACCTTATATCGTTTGCAATCTGCCATTGCCGGCTCCCCTCCGGGCGCTATTTGCCGTTGGACACGACCGTCTGGCCCTCGACACCGTTAAACCCAAACAGCATGTCGAGCGCCTGGATGTACCACGGCGCGTCCTTACCGACTTCTTCGATTTCCTTGGCAACTTCGCTGGCCTTCTTGGCGTTCGACGACTTCTGACTCGACGAGGCACCCGAATCGTCGTCCAGGCCCTGCACTTCAATCCTCTTCTCGCCGGGCATCACCAGACCCAGATCCTCGGATGCCGCGTCCTTGATACCCTCCTCCGAGAGCAGCTTGTCGACGCTTTTTTGCAGGTCGTCGTTATATTGCTCGCGAATCTCGACCTGCTTGGCCAAGATGTCGCTCGAGCGTTTTGCAACATACAGGTCGCGCACGGGGAAGTACAGGCTCACGAGCGCCAGGGCGACGACAATGCCAACAAACAGCCCTCGCTGGGGACCGTGGGTAAAGTCGTAGATTGCCTTGACCACCGCGTTATCGTTGGCGTAATGCATGAAGTCCGAGCCCGAAAGACGGTTCGAGGGCCTACTCGGCTTTTCATGCGTTTGAGCCGAAGAACGCTGAGCATGCTCCGAATGCGCCGGGCGCACCGAACGTGGCGGACGGTCCGTCGGCGTATTCATTTGAGCACGGGAGTGTGAGGCGCTTGTCGGTCGCTGCATGGAGCGGTCGGCGCCGGCGTAGGCGGACCCACCGAGCTGCACCGTGCGCGCACGGCGAGGCGACGGCTCACGCGAACCGGCGGAATAGTACCTGTTGTCGTAAATCTGATCCATGTGCGCCTTGTGCGGTTGAGGTTTGTTTGCGCTAAGTATTCTAGTTATAGCACGAGCGCCCGCACCGCCTTCGCCAGCCTTTGCTCGACATAAAAAAGGCGCTGAGTCATATGGCCCAGCGCCCAATGGTGCTCAACAGCGCCCGGCTGGAGCAAGGCAAATCCGAGTCTTCCCCGCCCCCGCGACCTCCGCGTGCCTAGCGAATGTTGTAGAACGCGGCCTTGCCGGCGTAACGCGCGCTGCCCTCGAGCTCGTCCTCGATGCGGATGAGCTGGTTGTACTTGGCGATACGGTCGCTGCGGCACGGGGCGCCCGACTTGATCTGGCCGGCGTTGACGCCCACGACCAGGTCGGCGATCGTGGAGTCCTCGGTCTCGCCGGAACGGTGGCTCACGATGCAAGCGTAGCCGGCCTCCTTGGCGGTCTCGATGGCCTCGAGCGACTCGGTGAGCGTGCCGATCTGGTTGACCTTGATCAGGATCGCGTTGGCGGCACCCAGCTCGATGCCCTTCTTGAGGCGCTCGGTGTTGGTGACGAACAGGTCGTCGCCCACCAGCTGCACCTTGTTGCCAATGCGACGGGTGAGCTCAACCCAGCCGTCCCAGTCCTCCTCGGCCATGCCGTCCTCGATGGAGATGATGGGATAGGTGTCGACGAGCTTCTCCCAGTAATCAACCATCTGGGCACTCGTGTACTCCACGCCCTCGCCCTTGAGCTCGTACATGCCGGTCTCGGCGTTGTAGAACTCGGTCGAGGCCGGGTCCATGGCGTACATGAAGTCGATGCCGGGCTTAAAGCCGGCCTTCTCCACGGCCTTGGTGATGTACTCGAACGGCTCGGCATTGGTCTTAAGGTTGGGGGCAAAGCCGCCCTCGTCGCCCACGCCGCCGCCCAGGCCGGCCTCGTGCAGCACGCCCTTGAGGGTGTGGTAGACCTCGGCGCACCAACGCAGGCCCTCGGCAAAGCTCGGAGCACCCACGGGCATGATCATGAACTCCTGGAAGTCGACGTTGTTGTCGGCATGCACGCCGCCGTTGAGAATGTTCATCATGGGCGTGGGCAGCAGGTGAGCGTTGACGCCGCCCAGGTACTGGTACAGCGACAGGCCCGCCGACTCGGCAGCGGCGCGGGCAACGGCCAGCGACACGCCCAGGATGGCGTTGGCACCGAGCTTGGTCTTGTTGGGGGTACCGTCCGCGGCAATCAGCGCGGCATCGACGGCACGCTGGTCGAAGGCGTCGAGGCCGACGACGGCATTGGCGCACTCGTTGTTGACGTGCTCGACGGCCTGAGAGACGCCCTTGCCCAGATAGCGGCCCTTGTCGCCATCGCGCAGCTCGCAAGCCTCAAAGGCACCGGTCGAAGCGCCCGAAGGCACCATCGCGCGACCGAAGCTACCGTCCTCGAGCACAACCTCGACCTCGACGGTGGGATTGCCGCGGCTGTCGAGCACCTCGCGACCGTAAACGTCCAAAATATCGCTCATGTTGTCTCCCTCTCACTTGGAAACGTAGTGGATGCAAGCGACCGGCTGACCGTGCACCATCGGTGCGTCTCCGTAAGTTAGCCATGTCGCACTTTTTGCATTATGCCCTAAGTTAGCCGAGGGATACACTTGATTTTCGAAAAATTTAGCGGGAACGATGAGGCGTGTCAGCCCGTCGTTCCCGCAGTCTTACTCCTCCGCCTTTGCGGCATCCCACAGGTCGTTGAGGCCGTGGGTCGAAAGCTCGGCAAGATCCACGTGGGCATCGGCCGCCATCTGCTCCATCGCAGCCCAGCGACGGCGAAACTTGGCCGTGCTCGCGCGCAGGGCGCTCTCGGCGTCGATACCCTCCTTGCGCGCGACGTTGACCAGGGCAAAGAGCAGATCGCCAAACTCCATTTCGCGCTCGGGCGAGCCAGGGGCCTCGGCCTCAAACTCGGCACGCTCCTCGGCGACCTCGTCCCACACATCCTGGACCGTCTCCCACTCAAAGCCCACGGCAGCCGCCTTGCGCGAGACCTTTTGCGCTTGCATCAGCGCCGGCAGGTGCGTGGGCACGCCGTCGAGCAGCCCCTCGGGCGCGGCCTCGCCTGCCGCCACGGCCTTGTCCTTGGCGGCCTTCTCGGCAAGCTTGACCTCGTCCCAAATCTTGAGCACCTCGTCAGAGCTGTCGGCATCCGCATCGCCAAACACGTGCGGATGACGGCGAATGAGCTTGGCGTCGATATCGTGCGCCACGTCGGCCAGCGTAAACTCGCCGGCGTCCGCCGCGATCTGCGCATGCAACACTACCTGCATGAGCACGTCGCCCAGCTCCTCGCGCAGGTGCGCCGCGTCGTCGGCCTCGATGCAGTCGAGCGCCTCGTAGGCCTCCCCGATCATGTTCTTGCCAATGCTGCGGTGCGTCTGCTCGCGGTCCCACGGGCAGCCGTCGGGCTGACGCAGACGCCAGATGGTCTGCACCAGATGCTGCAGCTCGGCCGATGCATCTACCAGCGTGGACAGGTCACGCGAACCCTCGGCATTTTGCTGAGCCATATGCTCGGCCATGGCTAGTCCTCCTCCATGATCACGTGGCGGAACGCGCCGCCCTCGTAGATGCCGTAGCTGTGCGTACCGTCCTTGGGGATGCTCACGCTGCCGGGGTTGAAGAGCCACAGACCAGGATGCTCCTCGCTCGCTTCGTTGACCTTGATGTGCGTGTGACCGTAGACGAGCGCGGAGCCCTCGGGCAGCGCGGGCGCGTGGTCGACGCTGTTGTGCATACCGGCGCCAAAAACGTGGCCGTGCGTCAGGAACAGCTCGCGGCCGTTCTCGTCGAATAACGTGGCATAGTCGGCCATGATGGGAAAGTCGAGCACCATCTGGTCGACCTCGGCGTCGCAGTTGCCGCGCACCGCGATGATGCGGTCGGCCAGGGCGTTGAGCAGCGGAATCACGCGCTTGGGAGCGTAGTCGCGCGGCAGGTCGTTACGCGGGCCGTGGTAGAGCAGGTCGCCCAGCAGCACAATGCGATCGGGCTGCTCGGACTCGATGGCGGCGCAAAGGCGTTCGCTCCAATATGCCGAGCCGTGGATGTCGGAGGCGATGAGGTATTTCATGGGGAGATCCTTTCGAATGGGGTTGATGGGGGCTAAATACGGGGTCCGGCGGATGCGGAGCCCATCTACCGTGTTACTCGAATCGCAGCGCCGCGCTCTGAGCCGCCTGCATCACGCGTTGGAGCGGCACGCCATGTTCGCGGGCAAGACGGGCGCAATCCTCGTACTCGGGAGCCGCGCGCTCGCTGCCGTCGGGCAGGGTCGCCACCTTAACGGATACCTCGCCCCATGGCGTCGTTACGCGCTCAAAGCGGCGTGGCAGGCAAACGCGTTCCATCACCTGGCGACGAATGGCGTTGGTCGTGGTCTCCAAAAAGATAATCGTCTGCAAGCGCTCGATATCATCGTGCGAGCAGATTACCTGCAGCTGCCAGCCGGGGCGGCCCTTTTTGCAGTAAAGCGGCAACCAATGCACCTCGCGGGCGCCGGCCTTGCGCAGGCAATCGGCAGCGTAGGCAAGCACCTCGGGCGACGCATCATCGATGTCGCACTCCAGTTTGACGATAGTTTCGGGCGCATCAGTCTCGCGAGACAGCGGGGATGTGCTATCGCATTGCATACGGTCTGGATCCTTTCCGCGCGGGCTCGTTTTGTTCACCCAAACGCTAGCACATCGCAGGCTGCGCGAGTGTGACGGCGCGTGATGAGCGCGATTTTCCTTGTCGACAAGAAACCGACACTCCACCGCCCCGGCCAAACATGTACATCAGCCTCCAAACATGTCATTATTTGCAGCTTTTGGAGGCTGATGTACATGTATTGGAGCAAGCGAGGCCGCGCCGCGCAGCCTTTTCAATCGATTTCGAGCTCCGGCGCGCGCGGCGTGTTGAGAGCTGCAACGTTACAATGGAGCGGATTCGCCAAATGCAAAGGAGTCGCCATGCCCGCATGCCCGCTGGTCGATTGCCACACCCACACCTCGTTTTCGGACGGACATGCCTCGTTTGAGGACAACGTTCGCGCCGCTGCTGCGGCCGGTTGCCGCGTCATGGTCTCGACCGATCACCTCACCCTGCCCGTCAGCATGGACGCCAACTGCGAAGTACAGGTTGTCGAGGGTGACCTGACGGCACATCGTCTGGCCTTTGAGGACGCCCGCAAGCTCACCGCGCAGATCGCGCCGGAGCTCAGCTTTATCTATGGCTTTGAATGCGACTGGTACGAAGGTTGCGAGCCTCTGGTTGAGCGCTGGTCCGCGAGTGCCATAGTGCGCTTGGGCAGTGTGCACTGGATTGGCTATCCGGGCGATATCATGGCCGGTGCCGCGGGTGCGGCGGGAACGGAAGACGTCGCTCGCCCCGATACACCCGATTCGCGCTGCGGCTGGATCGATGATGACACCAACCTGCATGTTTGGGAAAACCTGGGGGTACACGGCGTGTGGGAGCGCTACGTCGACGACTGGTGCCGCGCCTGCGAAAGCTCACTCAACTTTGACGTAATGGCCCATCCCGACCTGGTCATGCGCTTTTCGAAGGAAGGCTTTGCGCCCGACTTTGACCCGACGCCGTTCTGGGGGCAGATGGCCGAATGCGCCCACGATACAGGTCGCCGCGTTGAGGTCTCGACCGCCGCACCGCGCAAGGGCCTCGACGACTATTACCCCTCGACGGGGCTGTTGCGCTGCTTCGCCCATGCCGAGGTACCCATCACCTTTGGCTCGGACGCGCACCGCGCCTGCGACATCTGCTGGAATATCCACGAGGCACAAGCCCACGCCTACGACTGCGGTTATCGAACCTTCGACATCCCCCACCCCACCGGCGAATGGGAACCCACGCCCCTCGACTAGCCATCCCTTCATAAGTTGCGGTGGAATAGGGATTGTTTTGCCTGATGAAGCGCTTAAACAGTCCCTATTTCACCGCAACTTCCATGACCCCGTTACACCAACAAAGACTGTCCCAAACGACTAGTGGCGGCGGGCGTTGAGTTCGCCGGCCAACTCGTCGAGGGTGATGCCGTAGCGCTCAAGCGTCACGAGCAAGTGGTAGACCAGGTCGCCGGCCTCATAGCGAATGTGATCGTGGTCGTTATCCTTGCAGGCCATGATGACCTCGCTCGCCTCCTCGGCAAGCTTCTTGAGCAGCTCGTCCTCGACGTCGGTCAACAGACGAGCGGTGTAGCTCTCCTGTGGCGACGCATCGCGACGACCGTGAATCACCTCGGCCAGACCTGTCAGCGTCTCACCGATATTTCCATCCTGAACGTTTGCGGTGCGCACACCCATGGTTCAATCCTTTCTGGTGGCCGAGCGTCTAATCGAGCGCCCGCCCTACGCGAGTTTTTTAAAGAAGCAGGTACGGTTGCCGGTATGGCAGGCCGGACCCGGCGAGTCGACCTTGACCAGCAGTGTATCGTTATCGCAGTCGGCCCAGAGCTCCTTGACCTCTTGCATATTGCCGCTCGTCGCGCCCTTGTTCCAGAGCTCCTGACGGCTGCGGCTCCAAAACCACGTGGTACCGGTCTTGAGCGTCAGCCCCACCGACTCCTCGTTCATCCAAGCAACCATAAGCACCTCGCCGGTGTCATACTGCTGAACCACACAAGGAATCAATTCTTTGGCGTCGTATTTAAGATCCGCTGGAGTAGTAATTTCTCTCATTTCAATTCCCCAATTTAAACATCGCCGGTCGGCGAGGGTTGTCCAGGTGCCCGAGATTCCGAGCGACAAGCCCGACGACGCGTACTTAAGTACGCGAGGAGGGTTGAAGCCGGAAGGTCGGGTGCCTGGGCAAGCCGCAGCATTAGAAGTCCAGCCTCACAGGAATACCTTGAGAGGCCATATACTCTTTGACTTCGCGAATGCTGAACGTCCCAAAGTGAAAGACGCTCGCCGCCAGCACGGCATCGGCCTCGCCCTCAATCACACCCTCGGCAAAATGCTCGAGCGTGCCCACGCCGCCGCTTGCGATCACCGGAATCGGCACCGCGCGCGCCACGGCACGGGTGAGCGCCAGGTCAAAGCCGGCCTTGGTGCCGTCGCGGTCCATACTGGTCAGCAAGATCTCGCCGGCGCCGCGACGAGCCGCTTCCTCGGCCCACGCCACCGCGTCGATACCCGTGGCGTTGCGGCCGCCCGCCGTGTAGACCTCCCACTTGTCGGCACCCGGCTCTCCGGGCAAACCGACGCGCTTGGCATCGATCGCCACGACCACGGCCTGACTGCCAAAAGCCGCGGCAGCCTGGCTAATCAGCGACGGGTCACGCACGGCCGCCGAGTTGAGCGACACCTTGTCGGCACCGGCGGCAACCATGGTCCGCATGCCCGCCAAGTCGCGAAAGCCGCCGCCCACGGTATAGGGAATGGCGAGCTCCTCGGCCGCGTGCGCCGCCATCTCGATGGTCGTCGCACGGTTGTCGCTCGTGGCGGTAATGTCCAGGAAGACGACCTCGTCCGCACCCTCGCGATCGTAGGCACGCGCTAGCTCCACCGGGTCGCCCGCATCGCGCAGGCTCACAAAGTTGACGCCTTTGACCACACGGCCGTCCTTGACGTCCAAGCAGGGAATCACGCGTTTGGTAAGCATGGGCTACTCCTCCCCTCGGGCGGCGGTCAGCGCCTGTACCAGCGTAAAGTTGCCCTCGTAGAGCGCGCGACCGGTAATGGCACCTTCAATCGCGCCCTCACCCACTGCGGCCAGCGCGCGGATGTCGTCGAGCGTCGAGATGCCACCCGATGCCACGACGGGAAAGCCCGCGACCTCGGCCACATGGCGATACGCCGCCACATCGATGCCCGTCTGCATGCCATCGCGCGCAATGTCGGTATACACCAGATGCTTAAAACCCAGCTCGGAAAGCTGCGCCACGGCGTCGTCGAGCGCCACGCCCGCACCGTCACGCCAGCCATTCACCTTGACCTGGCCGTCGCGTGCGGCAATATCTGCCACCAACAGCTCGCCAAAGCCTTGGGCCGCCACCTCGGCAAAACCCGGCTCGGTCACGAGCACCGTGCCTAGTGCGATGCGGCGCGCACCGTAGCCGGCCAACTCGTCGATGCGCGCGAGCGAGCGGACGCCGCCGCCCACGTCCACGGACAGACCGTTGACGCCGCAGATGGCCTTAATCGCCGCCGAGTTGGCAGCGCATGTGTCCTCGTCCTCG
The DNA here is from genome assembly GCA_902478995.1 of uncultured Collinsella sp. Lineage (GTDB taxonomy): Bacteria > Actinomycetota > Coriobacteriia > Coriobacteriales > Coriobacteriaceae > Collinsella. Next base: position 7,327 of record CABSNF010000023.1, on the reverse strand, counting down.
CCAAAGGCAGCGGACAGGTCGACGACGTGCACCCAGCTTGCGCCCTGCTCGGCAAACGAGCGAGCAACGGCCACGGGGTCGTCGGAATATACCTTGCAGCGACTCCGGTCGCCGCGCTCCAGGCGCACGACCTTGCCGCCGATCAGATCGATTGCGGGAAACAGGATCATCGGCCGGCCTCCTCGACGATGTTGACGAAGTTCTTAAGGATGCGCTGACCCAGCGCGGAGGATTTCTCGGGATGGAACTGGCAACCCCACACGTTGCCATGGCGCACGATGCACGGGAAGCTCCGCGTATAGTGCGTGCGCGCCAGCACATCGGCGGCATCGGAATCGTCGGCCACCGCGTAGCTGTGGGTGAAGTACATGTTGGCACCCTCGGCAAAACCAGTAAGCAGCGGATCGGCCGCACCGGCGGGCGTCATGTGCACCTGGTCCCAGCCCACGTGCGGCACCTTCAGGCGGCTCGACTCCAGGCGCATGCACGAACCGCGCATAATACCCAGGCCATCGACCCAGAGGGCACCGGCCCGCTCGGAGGCGTTGCCGTCGGCGACCGCGCTCTCGCTCGCAGGAACGCCCTCGTTGCCGCGCTCAAAAAACAACTGAAGGCCCAGGCAGATGCCGAGCAACGGAGTTCCGGCGGCAACGGCGTCGAGCACCGCGTCCGCCTCGCCGCCCTCGCGCATAAAGGCGATCGCGTCGTAAAACGCGCCCACGCCCGGGATGACCAGGCCGTCGGCGTTGCGGATCTGCTCCGGATCGTCCGACGTGCAGGCGGCGGCACCGGCGCGCGCAAGCCCGCGCGCAACGCTCGACAAGTTGCCCTTGTGGTAGTCGACCACCACGATCTTCGGTTCGCCCACGCGACCCTCCCTCTTCTCATCATCCAAAACCACCACAAAGGGGACAGACACCTTTGTGGTGGTTTTACCCTTGTGACGGTTACAGCGAGCCCTTGGTGCTGGGGATGCCCTGCACGCGGGGATCGAGCTCGCAGGCGCGACGCATCGTGCGGCCCACGGCCTTAAAGGCGGCCTCGATAATGTGATGCGAGTTGCTGCCCGCCAGCTCGCGCACGTGCAGCGTGAGCTTGGCGTCGCGCGCAAAGGCGTAGAAGAACTCGACGGCCAGCTCGGTATCGAAGCTGCCCACGCGCTCGGTCGGCACGGGCAACTCGCAGTAGGCCTGCCCGCGGCCCGAAATATCAACAGCAGCCATCACAAGCGTCTCGTCCATGGCGATCGCCGCGTCGGCAAAGCGCGTAATGCCCGCCTTGTCGCCCAGCGCCTGGCAAAACGCCTCGCCCAGCACAATACCCGTGTCCTCGACGGTGTGGTGCGCATCGACCTCCACGTCGCCCACCGCGTGCACCGTCAGATCGAACAGACCATGGCGGCCAAAAGCGTTGAGCATGTGGTCGAAAAACGGCACGCCGGTCGAGATATCGCACACGCCAGATCCGTCCAAGTCGAGCTTTACGACAATGTCGGTCTCGCCCGTCTTGCGGGTCACCTCGGCATAGCGGTCCATCTACATCTCCTCCTTCACCAGCGTGGCAAACGCGGCCAGCACCTCGTCGTTTTCCTGCGGGGTACCCACGGTAATACGTAGGCAGTCCGCAAGCCCCGGCGCATAGCTAAAGTCGCGCACCAAAATCGAATACTCGTCGCGCAGACGCTCGCGCACGTGCGTGGCATGCGGCGTGCGCACGAGCACAAAGTTCGCCGCGCTCGGCCACGCCTCCACGGGCAGACCCTCGGCAGCCATTGCGTGCAGGGCGCACAGCTCGCGCTCGCGCTCGGATGCAACCTGTGCCACCACGGGCGCGTACGCATCGCGGGCACGCACGCAGGCAAGCGCGACGGCCTGACTCAGAACGTTAACCGAATAGATCTGGCGAATCGCCGCGAACACGCCGATGACCTCGGGCGCCGCAATCACATAGCCCAGACGCGTGCCGGCGGCGCCGAACGCCTTGGACAGCGTATGCAGAATCGCCAGGTTGGGATGCTCGGAGATAAGCCCCTGCGCCGTGGTAGCCGCGCCAAACGAATCGTCCGCAAACTCAACGTAGGCCTCGTCGACCATGACCATGCCGGGGCAGGCATCGCACAGAGCCGCAACAAAGTCGAGCGGCGCCACGTCACCCGTGGGATTGTTGGGCGAGGTCACGATCGCCAGATTGCACTCGGGAGCCGCCGCAAGCACCGCCGCCTGGTCGAGCTCAAAGGTCGCCGGGTCGCGCCACACGTCGCGCACCTCGGTCTGGCACAGCGACGCAAAGAACGCATACTCGCTAAAGCACGGCGGGCAGTTGAGCAGGGTCCGCCCCGCGCCGCCAAACGCCAGCAAGTAGTTATAGAGCAGCTCGTCACCGCCGTTGCCCACGCAGATATTCTCGCGCGTCACGCCATGCCAAGCAGCAAGCTCATCGCGCAGGTCGTTGGACATGGGGTCGGGATAACGGTTGAGCGGCGTGGCAGCCAGGGCTGCATCAATCGCCTCGCGCACGCCGGCCGGCACGGGATAGGTGTTCTCGTTGGCCGAAAGGTTGATGCGCGTAGGCGTAAAGTTGGGATCGTAGGGCTCAATACCGGCCAAGTAGGGCTGGACGAACTCCTTCATGCGGGGCGTGAGTTCGGCCATTTTAGGCCTCCTCGCCGGTCGGGCCAGCACCATCCGCGCTTGCAGCCGCCAGGTCCACACCCTCGGCGACCGTCGCCACGGCGTCGCCCGGCCAGGCAACCTTGGTCAGATCGGCCGCGGCCAGCGACTCGGCACTCACGGCATCCTCGCCCTGCTCCAACACGCGACGACGTAGCGCGGCGGAAAGCGCGTGTGCCCACAGACCCTCGGCCTCGGCCAGGCGCTGTGTTGCGGGAGCGTCGGAGAGCAGGCCCTCGGGCGTATAGCAAATGACGCTCGAGCGCTTAACGAACTCTTCGACCGAAAGCGGGTTGGAGAACATGGCCGTACCGCCGGTCGGCAGCGTGTGGTTGGGGCCGGCAACATAATCGCCGAGCGGCTCGGAGCTCCAAGCGCCCACAAAGATGGCGCCGGCGTTGCGAATGCCGCCAAGCAGGCCCATCGCGTCTTTGCAGTGCAGCTCCAGGTGCTCGGGCGCCACGGTGTTCACCGCCTCGACGGCGGCAGCCATGTCGGCGGCCACCACGATGGTGCCTTCGTTATCGAGTGAGGCGCGCGTGATCTCGGCACGCGGAGACTGCGCTACCAGAATGCCGATACCCGTCTCGACCTCACGCGCAAACTGCTCGTCGCAGGTCACCAGATAGCAGGCCGCCAGCGGATCATGCTCGGCCTGGGCCATCAAGTCGGCCGCGACCACCATGGGCTTGGCCGTAGCATCGGCCAGCACACAGACCTCGGAGGGGCCAGCGACCATATCGATGCCCACGTCGCCGGAGACGATCTGCTTGGCAGCGGCAACAAAGGCGTTGCCCGGGCCGGTGATTTTGTCGACGCGCGGAATGGTCTCGGTACCGTATGCCAGCGCGGCCACGGCCTGGGCGCCGCCCACCATATAGATCTCGTCCACGCCGCCGAGCTTTGCCGCGGCGAGCGTGTAGGGGCTGATCAGGCCGTCTTTTTGCGGCGGGGTCACCATGACCACGCGCTTGACGCCGGCGACCTTGGCGGGAATGGCATTCATGAGCACCGTGGAGGGGTACTGCGCACGACCGCCCGGTACGTAGATGCCGGCCGCCGCGAGCGGGGTCACCTTAACGCCGAGCATCGTGCCGTCCGCACGCGTGGTAAACCAGCTCTGCTCGACCTCGCGCTGGTGGAACTCGCGGATCTGGCGCGCGGCCTTCTCGAGCGCGGCGACAAAGGCCGGATCAAGACCTTCGAGCGCGGCATCGATCTGCTCCTGCGGCAGGCGGAAGCTCTGCAGCTCGACACCGTCAAAACGCCGACAGTAATCGCGCACCGCGGCATCGCCGTTGGCGCGCACGTTGGCCACGATATCGCGGGCGGCGTCGACGATGTTTCGCGGCAGCACGCCCTTGCGGTTGAGCTGGTTGGTAACGAGACGCTCGCCGGGAGCAAGCTTGATAGTCTTCATATCGGTATCCCCTATCGGTCGAGGTTATGTTCGAAAAACGAGAGGCCAGGCGGCCCGCAGCCCAGACGTTGGGGCGCCCGTGCGTGCTCGCGCTATTGTGCCGAGCCCGCAACGGGCTCAAAATGCTTGTCCTTCACGGCTGCCGCCAAGCGATCTGCCAGATTGCGTACGCGCGGATCCAAGCGAGCGGCGCCCGGGTTGACAAAGAAGCGGGCCGTGCAGTCCATGATGCGACCGGTGATGACCAGGTCGTTGTCGCGCAGCGTAGCGCCCGTGGCGGTAATATCCACGATGCGATCGGTCATGCCGACAATGGGGCCCAGCTCGATGTTGCCGTGCAGCGAGACGATATCGGCGTTCACGCCGCGCTCGGCATACCAGGCACTCGCGATGCGCGGGTACTTGGTTGCCACGCGAAGCGAACCGCGGCGGGCATAGTTGCGCTCGGCCTGACCGGCGCGCCATGCGGGCTCTGCCTCGATAAAGGTGCACAGGCCATAGCCCAGGTCGACCAGCTGCAGCAGGTTGAGGTCTGCCTCGATGAGCGAGTCCCAACCGCAGATGCCGCAATCGGCACCACCGCAGCCCACAAAGGCAGGCGCATCGCTGGGACGCACGATGACAAACTCGATATCTCCGACCGCGCCCTTGCCGGCACGCGTGTCGCGGCCGCGCACGATCAGGTGACGGCCGGGGTCACGCAGCTCAGAGACGTCCAAGCCCGCGGCCTCGAGCACGTCGAGCGTGTCGGCCTTAAGCGAGCCCTTGGGCACGGCGATACGCAGCGGACCCTCGGCGCCACGGCCCACGGCGTGGTCGCCATCGGGGGCGGCGTCCTCGGCCGAAGTGCGCGCGGCCTCCAGGCGCTCGAGCGAAAAGGCGAAGCCCGCCGCCGGCACCTCGATGCCGTCGCCGAACGCGCCGGTAAAGATGGAGTCATAGCGTCCGCCCGAACCGACCGGATCGGGCAAGCCGCCGGCATAGGCCTTAAAGACCAGGCCCGTGTAGTAATCAAACGAGTTCATGATAGAGAAGTCGAACGACAGCACCTGGGCGTCCTCGGGTGCCAGGCCCTCAACCAGGGCACGCAGCTCGCGCGTCAGCGGCGCGACGATACCGGCGGCCTCCAGCAGCGCGTCCACGCGGTCGAGCACCTCGGCACCGCCGTGCAGACGTGGCAGCTCGCTAATGGCGGCCTTGACGGCATCGGACTCGACGCTTGCTGCCACGCGGGCATCGAGGCCCACAAAGTCGTTGGCGTGCACGCAGCGCAGGGCCTCGGCGGCCAGCTTGCGATCCTCGCACGCCGCAAGCAGCTCCTTAAACGGACGCACGCTACCTGCGATAATGCGCGCATCGGGCAGCGCCAACTTGCGCACGGCCTCGGCCACGAGCGAGACAATCTCGACATCGCCCGCGGTATCGCCCGCGCCGATAAGCTCAAAACCCAGTTGCGTAAACTGACGCGAGCCGCCGGCATTGCGCTGACACTCGCGGACCACCGGCGCCTCATAGCGCAGGCGCAGCGGCAGATCGGCCGCGCGCATGCGAGTCGAGACCAGGCGAACGATCGGCAGCGTGTTGTCGGGACGGACCACCAGCAGGCGACCGTCGTCATCAAAGAGCTTAAACGGCGTGTCCGCAATGCGGCCGCCTTCCTCGAGCGAACCCTTGTCCTCGAGCAGCGGCGTCTCGACCGGAAGGTAATGATGTTCCCTAAAGCAGCCCTTCACCGTCAGCGCAATCTCTTCGCGCGCCTGAGCCTCCTCGGGCAATATGTCCCGGAATCCCCACGGTGTGGCCGTCATCTGGTGAGCCTCCTCATGCTGTGTTTCATATAGAGCAGAAGACCGGCATAGCTCCGCCGGTCTTCTGGGTACTTTAGCATACTAGAGTGTTTGCGGGGAGAATCGTCCTCCTCGGCTCATAGCGTATTCATTTGGAAACATAGGGGAAAGCGCGTCCCGCCCGCCAGCCAAAAACTGGGATGCGGTTTCCGGTTGAGGTCCTCAGCGGAAAGTGTGTCCCATTCTGAGCGCCTGTTCTGGGACGTGCTTTCCACCAGAAGCCTCAAGCGGAAAGCACGTCCCGTTTCTCAAAAAGCGTCAAACGCCAACTCGGCGCCCTGTCCCACTTAGGCGCCAATCGCGCGTCGGTACTCCGCCATAACCTGAGCGTCGGCTGCCGCGGGATTGGCGAAATAGCGCCAATCATAGGTCTCGGCCGAAACAACTCCGCGATAGCCGCGCGCCACCAGCCTATCTAGGTCGGCGCGCATATCGCGGTCGCCGTCACCCCAGGCAAGATGCGTCGTGCCATCTGCCGCAACATCGACAAAATGCACGTGGGCGACATCATCGCCAAGCAGATCAAAATAATCGTCGATGGTATCCCCCGCCACCGCCATAGCGCCCAAATCCAGACACGCCTTAAGTGCCGGATGATCAACTGCCTCGATCATGCGCTTCGTATCGGCCGCCGAGTTCACGATCATCGACTCAACCGGCTGTAGGGCCTCGAGCACCAGTCGCACGCCGCGCTCTCCCGCATGCTCGGCAATCGCACGCAGCATCGAGGCGCTGCGACCCCACGCGTCCTCGATCGGCTCGTTCAAAAATGCCCAGCCGCTCGAGACCATGACCTGCTCGGCTCCAAGTTCCGCCGCGATATCCACAACGTTCTTAAAGTACGCGAGCGTGCGAGCGCGCGCCTCATTCCCGCGCGCCGCGATATTCCACGGCTTGGGATTGTTCTGTTCGGGACAAAGCCCCACAATCCGAACCCCATACCGCTGTGATAGCTCCCGCACCTGCTCGAGCGAATCGTATCCATGGCAATCGACATACAGATGCATCGCCCCAGTCCAAAGCTCGCAACACGTGTAGCCCGAAGCCGACGCCGAAGAAAAGAACTCCTCAAGGTCAAAATAACGATGGCTGATATTCATGACGGCAAGCTGGGGATAGCTCATAATTACTCTCCAACCCAAGCGAGGCCCCGTTCCATATAGGAGCGAGGCCCGATTACACAAACGTTATTTGCTCTTAGTAGTCGAACTGGTGATAGTAGCGACGGTAGTTGAGGTTGTGCTTGGTGACCGTCTCGTAGTAAGCGGCAAGGCGATCGGTGATCAGCGAGGAGAGGATCCACGGGGACACGATGACGCGGAACTCGTCGTCAAGCCCGGGGATCGCGAACTCGGCGGTGTCGATGACGTTGATGTCGGTGTCGCCGGTCA
>CABSNF010000022.1 GCA_902478995.1 uncultured Collinsella sp. | reverse complement strand
CTACACTTCTAGCTTCGTCGGCAGCGTCAGATGTGTATAAGAGACAGATGCCGGGCAGGTCGGTAACGCTTGCCTCGGGATGGTTACGGATAGTGCCGTCCTTGCGGTCGACCGTCACGCCGGGAAAGTTACCGACGTGCTGGTTGGAGCCCGTCAGCTGGTTGAACAGCGTGGTCTTACCGCAATTTTGGTTGCCGGCGAGGGCAAAATGCAGCGGCGCGCCCTCGGGCACGGCCGTCTTTGCCGCACGGGGCGAATACGTCCCCTCGCCGAGTGCCGGATGCTCCGTTGTGCCGATTGCGGCGTTAGCGCGCGGACCCGTATCGGTGTCGTGAATACCCACGAGCTCGATGCGAGCGGCATCGTCCTTGCGCAGCGTCAACTCGTAGCCACGCAGGCGAATCTCGAGCGGGTCGCCCATAGGGGCGTACTTCATCATGGTGACTTCGGTGCCCGGCGTTAGGCCCATGTCCAAAATATGCTGTCGAAGCGCCTGATCGTCGGATGTCACCGATGCGACAACGGCGTCCTTTCCAATCTCGAGCGTGTCGAGTCTCACGTCCGTGTTCCTCCCCCGGCGCCCACAGGGCGTTGTATTCATGTTCACCATGGCTAACCGTTTGCCATGGCTAACCAATTTCAACCATGCATGATAGCGCGAACACACAGCGACGTTCAATTAACAGATTGGTGCAAGGGGGATTCCGGGCCGCGGTTTCCCGGACGGGCCCGATGCGGAAACCGCGGCCCGGAATTTGCGCCCAAAAACGGGCAACGATTTCCCAAACAGGACGTGGTTTCCCGCGGGAGCAGAAACAGCCGCCCGCCCTCTCGGCAAAATGATCCGTTTTCCTCCGTCCCCAACGGATCAAAACGAAGTTACGGTGGAATAGTTCCTGTTTGGGGCTTTAACCAGCAAAGACAGGAACTATTCCACCGCAAGTTATGAGGGACGGGATGGGGCTGGCCCTCCTACTCTTACAGATGGCGCTCCAGGAAGCGGAAGGCTAGGCGAATCCAAGGACGGACAGCCACCTGCTTGTCCTCGTTGTCGACCGCGGTGTTGGCGTTGCCGAGCGAAAGACCGTGGCCGCCCTGGTCAAAGACGTGCATCTCGCAAGCGACGCCCTCCTCGGCCATGCGCTGCGCAAACGGATAGACCTGCGCGATCGGCGCCGTCTTGTCGTCGGACACGCCCCACACAAAGGTCGGCGGCATCTGACGCGAAACATGCATGGTGGGGCAGATGTCGGCCAGATGCTCGTCAGTTGCCTCGCCACCCGTCACCATCGACAGGTAGTCGTTGAGCAGATCGCGCCCCGTCTTGCCGCCCGTCTTGGGCACGCGCAGGTCGATGCGCGGGTCGCGCGTCTGCATGTCGCGCACATAGGCAAAGTCGAGCAGCGGATAGCCCAGCACCACGGCATCGGGACGAATGTCGTCCGGACGCGCCCCGGCAAGTGCCGCGAAGGGACCAGTCTTCCACTGCGTTGCCAGCGAGGCGCAGATCATACCGCCCGCAGAAAAGCCCACGACGCACACGCGCTTGGAATCGACATGCCACTCGTCGGCATTCGCGCGAACCGTGGCGACCATCTTGGCTAGATCTGCCTGGGGGTGCGGAAAGCTCACGTCGCCCGTAGAACTCGTCACATAGTTGAGCACAAAGGCCTGGTAACCGTGATCCAAAAACGCAAACGCCACGGGATCCTGCTCGTGCGGAGCGATATGCGTAAACCCGCCTCCGCCGCAGATAATCACGGCAGGACGGCGGCCATTCGGTTTATCGGGCAGCGGCTCGGCACCCAAATACGTAAACGTCGCCGGATATTCCTCGGTCGGCTCCTCGCCCCACAGCGCATGGTTCTCGACAATCATATGTGCTCCCTTCGCGCAAATTATGCGCCCCTGTTTTCGCCTTCAAGCGTACCCCAGTTGGACCCACGGCGCAGAAACGCTCCCGCAATAAGTTTCCCTTCAACTGATATATCACATATTCCCAGCTCAGAGGTATCGCTGAGCAGCGTAGAATAGGGGGCGTTGACCAAGCCGCGAAACACATATGAAACGTTTCCGGCAAACCAAACGCGCGATATGCGCCTATTTAAGTTGGAGGCAACTATGGGTCTGCTCGATTCGCTTAAGTCCACCTTCACCTCGACCGGCGAGGCGTCCATTCCGCCCGCAGCAAGCTTCGCCACCCGCGAAGGCGTCATCTATGCCCCCGTCAACGGCGTGCTCGTCAACCTGGACGAGGTTCCCGACGAGACGATCGCCTCGGGCATGCTTGGCCAGGGCTATGGCATCGAGCCCATTACCGGCACCATCTATGCGCCCGCCAACGGCCGCATCGGTGCCACCACCGTCACCAACCACTCCATTGGCATGATCACCGAGGACGGCCTGCGCGTGTTCATCCATGTCGGCCTGGGCACCGTGGAAATGAACGGCAAGGGTTTTGCCCGCTTTGTCGAGATGGGCGATGTGGTCAAGGCAGGCCAGCCGCTCATCAGCTTCGACCGCGAGGCCATTAAGGCCGCTGGCCACGAGGACATCGTGACCGTCATCGTCTCCGAGCTCGATCGCCTGAAGAGCATCGACCATGTCGGCGAGTCTGGAACGCTTATCGGCGGCAACCCGCTCGTCAAGCTGGGCGACCCGCTGCTGGTAGCCAAGACCAAGTAGCCAGGCCCCGCGCCACACAGCCAAAAGGCACCTCGTCAAGCGCCCGCGACCATTTGGCCGCGGGCGCTTTTCGTTTGAAAAACCATCCCACCAATGCCTTATCTGTATAGTCCAAATGAGCCGAGCTGCTAGAATATCGAACTGTATGGATAACTATCATTCAACCGTTATGGGAGGATACGTGAACCGCACCAAAATCGCGCAGCTCTATGCCGATGCCGAGTCGCTCGGCGGCCAGACCGTCACCGTCGCCGGCTGGGTCAAGTCCGTCCGCGACATGAAGAACTTTGGCTTTGTTACGCTCAACGACGGCAGCTGCTTCCGCGACCTGCAGGTCGTCATGAACCGCGAGGCACTCGACAACTACGACGAGATCGCCCATCAAAACGTCTCGGCCGCACTCATCTGCACCGGCACCGTCAAGCTGACCCCCGATGCGCCCCAGCCTTTCGAGCTTTCTGCCACCTCCATCGAGGTCGAAGGCGTCAGCGCCCCGGATTACCCGCTGCAGAAGAAGCGCGCAACCGTCGAGTTCCTGCGCACCCAGCAGCACCTGCGCCCGCGCACCAACCTGTTCCGCGCCGTGTTCCGCATCCGTTCTGTCGCGGCTGCCGCCATCCACCGCTTCTTCCAGGAGCAGGGCTTTGTCTACGTCAACACCCCCATCATCACCACGAGTGACTGCGAGGGCGCCGGCGAGATGTTCCGCGTGACCACACTCGACCCCAAAAATCCGCCCCTCACCGAGTCCGGCGAGGTCGACTGGAGCCAGGACTTCTTTGGCAAGCACGCAAGCCTCACCGTGTCCGGCCAGCTCAATGCCGAGAACTTTGCCATGGCCTTTGGCGACGTGTACACCTTTGGCCCCACCTTCCGTGCCGAGAACTCCAACACCACGCGCCACGCCGCCGAGTTTTGGATGATCGAGCCCGAAATGGCCTTCGCCGACCTCAACGACTACATGGATAACGCCGAGGCCATGCTCAAGTACGTCCTTAAGGACGTTATGGCCACCTGCCCCGACGAGCTCAACATGCTCAACAAGTTTGTGGACAAGGGCCTGATCGAGCGCCTGGACCACGTGGCAAACTCCGACTTTGCCCGCGTTACCTACACCGAGGCCGTCGAGATCCTGGAGCAGGCAGTCGCTGCTGGCCACCAGTTTGATTACCCCGTCAGCTGGGGCATCGACCTGCAGACCGAGCACGAGCGCTTCCTGACCGAGGAACACTTTAAGCGCCCGACCTTCGTAACCGACTACCCGGCCGAGATCAAGGCGTTCTACATGCGCATGAATGAGGACGGCAAGACCGTCGCTGCCGCCGACTGCCTGGTGCCCGGTATCGGCGAGATTATCGGCGGCTCCCAGCGCGAGGAGCGCCTGGATCTGCTCGAGGCCCGCATCAAGGACCTGGGCATGAATCCCGAGCAGTACAAGTACTACCTTGACCTGCGCCGCTACGGTTCCTGCAAGCACGCCGGCTACGGTCTGGGCTTCGAGCGCTTGGTCATGTATCTGACCGGCGTGGGCAACATCCGCGACGTCCTGCCGCACCCACGCACCGTGGGCAACGCCGACTTCTAATCGTCGGACGCTAGCTCGCGTCGCCACACGCCAACGCTCATCGCACAAGCGCCTCTCGACATCGGTCGAGAGACGCTTTTTTTCAACAGCATCCGTCAAGCTTTTGGCAAGTTTTTGGTCAGTTGAGCAGGGCTGTTGAAAACTCGACCCGCCGTTTGCCGACGACTACCGACCGCCCAGAGCGCCCTGCGCCCCTGGGAAAGCCCCACGTCCTAGGCTCCATACCGTCGCCACCCAAAACGGAAAGGACGTGGGCACCATGACCGAAGCCGCTGTTGAAACCTACGACACCACGACGAGAGGCGCCGCCTCGATGGCAGCCTATCGCGCCGTTCGCATCCTGCAACTATTAAGCGAAAACACCGGCGAGGACAAGGCCATGCTTTCCGATGAGTTGATCCGGCGCCTCGCCCATCCCGACGACCCCGCCCGCATGCCCATCTCGGCGGCGCGGCGCAGCATCTACACCGCCATCTCCGCGCTTCGCCATGCCGGATACGAAATTGAGTACAAACGCGGCGTGGGCTACAAACTTCTTACCCGCCCGCTCACCGATGAAGAGATCATCCGGCTCCACGGTATGGTCATGCGCAACCGCTCCACGCCTATCGCTATCCGCAAGAGCATGGCGCAGCACTTAGTTGCCATGGCGAGCGCCGACGTTCGCGGCTACCTCGATACACCCGAACCCGCTCCAAGCGCAGGCAGCAAGGCTACCAAGGCAACACGCACGCCCATCAAGCGCATCGACACGTGCGAGCTCGTCGAGCAGGCCATCGACCACGGAACCACGGTGAGTTTTGATATTTCGAGCGTCACGACACGTGGCGAAACCGAAGCAGCACGGATGACACTCCGTCCCTTTGCCATCAGACAGCGCGATGGCATCTCGTATCTGCTGGGAACGGTCTACGACGCCCGAGGCGCCGATGACACGTTGCGTACTGTAGAGATTGGCCGAATGAGAAACGTCAGCACGCGCCTGCTCGACGGCAAGAAGCTCTTCGCCGCCTTGGACGAGGACGACGCCTCCTCCGCCGCATAAGACCCTCCGCCGCCCATTCGACTACCCGTACCGCCCATCCGATTCTGTATTAAAAAACCCGCCAGGCTGTTGTAAAAATGGACATCAGCGCTACTATAGTTCCACTTGCACTTTGTCCCAGTGCAGTGTTTCCAGCCATTTTTATACTGGGGGTAATGATATGAAGGACATCACCATCAGCCGCAGGAGCCTTCTGGTCTCCGCCGGCCTGCTCGCGCTCGCCCCGCTCGCCGGATGCGGCGGCAACTCTGGTTCCGGCTCCGCAGCCGCCGGTTCCGACTACACCATCGGCGTTCTGCAGCTCACCGAGCACTCCGCACTCGATGCCGCCAACGACGGCTTCGTCAAGGCCATCAAGAAGAGCGGCCTTAAGGTCAAGATCGACCAGAAGAACGCCCAGAACGACCAGTCCACGTGTAAGTCCATTGCCGACAAGTTTGTGGGCGACAACGTCAACCTGATTTATGCCATCGCCACGCCCGCCGCGCAGGCTGCCGCCGGCGCCACGGCCGATATCCCCATCGTGGGCTGTGCCATCACCGACTACGCCGCCTCCGGCCTGGTCCAGGACAACGACAAGCCGGGCACCAACGTCACGGGCGCTTCCGACCTCACCCCGGTCGCCGAGCAGCTCGAGATGATGCAGAAGGTCCTGCCCGACGTTAAAAAGGTCGGCCTGCTCTACTGCACCGCCGAGTCCAACTCCGACGTCCAGATCAAGGCCGCCAAGAAGGAACTCGACAAGCTGGGCCTGGAGTACACCGATTTCACCGTCTCGAGCTCCAACGAGATTCAGTCCGTCGTCGAGTCTGCCGTGGGCAAGGTCGACGCGTTGTACTCCCCCACCGACAACACCATCGCCGCGGGCGCCTCGCAGGTGGGCCAGATCTGCAAGGAGAACAAGCTTCCCTTCGTGACTGGCGAGGAGGGCATGTGCATGGCCGGCGGCCTGTTCACCCTCTCCATCAATTACGAGGATCTGGGCTACGCCGCGGGCGAGATGGCCGTTAAGATCCTGAAGGGCGAGGCCAAGCCCGAGGATATGCCGATCAAGCACCTCTCGAGCAAGGACCTGGTCGTCGTCAAGAACGACGAAATGGCCGAGGCCCTGGGCATCGACCTTTCCGCTCTGGACGCGTAATGCCATACGCGGCATGCGTCTAGAGCCCGTGCTCGCGCTTTAGCCGCGTTATTCAATATCTGAGCCACAGGGGCGGGCGCTGTAGACCGGCGTCCGCCCTGCTTGTTTCAGGTAAAACAAAACGTCTGTCCGAAGCTCTTCTATGCATTGTTACCGCTATTATGGTGAATCACGTGTCCACCCTATCCTAGGAGGTATGAAGCATGCTCATTGCATTGCAGGGCGCCGTTTCGCAGGGCGTCCTCTGGGGCATTATGGTGCTTGGCGTGTTTATCACGTTCCGCCTGCTCGACATTCCCGATATGACCTGCGACGGCAGCTTTGCCCTCGGCGGCTGCGTCTGCGCCGTGCTCATCGTCAATAACAACGTCGACCCGCTGCTCGCCGTGCTGGCCGGTATGTGCGCCGGCGCCATCGCGGGTGCCGTCACGGGCATTTTAACCACCGTCTTTGAGATTCCCGCAATCCTCGCCGGAATCCTCACCCAGATCAGCCTGTGGTCCATCAACCTGCGCATCATGGGCAAGTCCAATACGCCCATTCTTGCCAAGGGCACCGTGTTCTCGGCCGTCAGCAATATGACCGGTCTGCCGCAGTCCACCGTTGCCATCATCTTGGGCATCCTGCTCGCCGTGGCTATCGTTGCCATCCTGTATTGGTTCTTTGGCACCGAGATCGGCTCGGCGCTGCGCGCCACCGGCAACAACGAGTACATGATCCGCGCTCTGGGCGTCAACACCAACTCCACCAAGATGATCGCCCTCGTGCTCTCCAACGCCCTCATCGGCCTTTCGGGCGCGCTCATCTGCCAGAGCCAAAAGTATGCCGACATTGGTATGGGCACCGGTGCCATCGTTATCGGTCTTGCCGCCATTGTTATCGGCGAGGTGCTCGGCCGTCTGCTTCCCGGCGGCCTCACGCAGTTTAGCGTCCGTCTTGCCTCCGCCGTCTTTGGCTCCGTGGTGTACTTCCTTATCCGCGCCATCGTGCTGCAGTTGGGCATGGACGCCAACGACATGAAGCTGCTCTCCGCCGTAATTGTCGCTGTGGCCCTGTGCGTGCCCGTGGTTTGGGAGCGCTATAAGCTCCGCAGCTCCTACACGAAGGGGGATGAGGCAGATGCTTAAGCTCTCGCACGTCAAGAAGACCTTTAACAAGGGCACCGTCACCGAGAAGCGCGCGCTCACCGGCGTCGACCTCACCCTGAATGACGGCGACTTTGTAACCGTGATCGGCGGCAACGGCGCCGGCAAGTCCACGCTGCTCAACATGATCGCCGGCGTGTACCCGCTCGATTCGGGCGTTATTGAGCTCGACGGCACCGACATCTCGCGCCTGAGCGAGTCGCAGCGCGCCAAGTACCTGGGCCGCGTGTTTCAGGACCCCATGCGCGGTACCGCTGCCGACATGCAGATTGCCGAGAACCTGGCCCTCGCCAAGCGTCGCGGCCAGCGTCGCGGCCTTTCGTGGGGCGTCACCAAGGCCGAGAAGGACGAGTACGTTCAGCTGCTCAAGCGCCTGGACCTTGGTCTGGACACGCGTCTCAACGCCAAGGTCGGCCTGCTCTCGGGCGGCCAGCGCCAGGCACTCACCCTGCTGATGGCCACGCTCACCAGGCCGCGCCTGCTGCTGCTCGACGAGCACACGGCGGCCCTCGACCCCAAGACGGCCTCTAAGGTGCTCAACCTGACCGAGGAGATCGTCGACGAGAACCACCTGACCACGCTCATGGTCACGCACAACATGAACGACGCCATCCGTCTGGGCAACCGTCTGATCATGATGCACGAAGGCCACGTGATCTACGACGTGGCGGGCGATGAGAAGAAGTCGCTCACCGTAGCCGACCTGCTACAGAAGTTCGAGGAGGTCTCGGGCGGCGAGCTCGCCAACGACCGCATGCTGCTGAGCTAAAACCTGCCAAAAAGGGACAGGTTTATTTTGGTAGGTTTTATCTGCGCAAACGTCAAAACCGCCGCAAAGGGGCAGACGCCCTTGCGGCGGTTTTCGCATATTATGTCGATAATCCGATATTCAACCAGACATTCTGGCTAAGGACTAAGGAAACTGCCATGAAAAGTCTCCCCCGCCTTGCGTTAGCCGCCGCGTTGTTTGCCGGCTCGCTCGCAGGCATCCCAAGCCTCGCTTTCGCGGGGAACCTGCCCGCCGCTATTGACGGCTCTGTGAACGTCATGCACACCAACGATATCCACGGCAGCTACAAGTACAGCTACAACACAAGCAAGGGCACCGGCACCGTCGGCTTCGACGGACTGGCGGTCCTTTATAGCGCCCAGGGCAACGCCCCCGATCTTTTGCTCGATGCGGGCGACACCTTCCACGGACAGTCCTTCGCCACCATGAGCGAGGGCAAGGGCATCGCCGAGCTCATGGACACTTTCTACGCCGACGGCTACGACGCGACCACGCCAGGCAACCACGACTGGAGCTACGGCGCGGACAAACTCCGCACCATGACCGGCTACAGCACCACCGGTACGCCCTTCGCCATGCTCTGCGCGAACGCGAAGTCTACGAGCGGCGTATGGAGCTCGAGCATCACGAAGACGCTCGATCGCACCTAGGAGGATAGCGAGGATCACTCCACATTCGACTACAAAATCAAGGTCGGCGTCGTGGGTGCCATGGATGAGTCGCTGGGATCCTCGCTGCGCGCGGACCTGGTCGCGGGTACGTCGTTCTCGAGTGCCGCGAACGCCATCAATGCCGAGACAGAGCAGCTGCGCAAGGAGGGCTGCGATGTTGTTGTGTGTATCGCGCACACGCTCGACGCCAAGACCTTTGCCACGCGACTCCGTGGCGTCGATGCCCTTATCGCAGGCCACGAGCACATCAACCTTAACGAGAAGGTGACGGGAGCCGACGGCAAGACGATCCACGTTGTCGAGGCAGGCAGCGCCTTTGCCGAGGTGGGGCTGCTTTCCATTCCGTACAAGTACGACACCAAGGGCACCGAGTCGACCGACGATGACACGGTCACGGTCCCTGCAGACGGCAGCGACGAGAAGCTCTACACCGCCAAGAACGTCAACGACCTTTTGGCGGACCCCGACAAGGGCTCCGACTACCAGAGCCGCCTTGAAGCCGTCCGCAACAAAATCAAGCCGCTCGACGAGGACTTTGAAAACGAATCGAACAAGGTGCTCGGCACATCCACCACCAACTATTTCTACGGCGAGGACGCCGCAGGCACGCATGGCTGGGAAATGGTGCGCAGCACCGATTTCCGCCCCAGCAAGGAGGGCGACACCACCAAGGCCCAGACCATCGGCCACGTGATTTGCGGCTCCTATCTTGCCCTGACGGGCGCGGACCTCGCTATCGAAAACGCCGGCGGCATCCGCGGCGGCATCGCGGCGGGCAACGTGACCGCCGGCAACGTCATCGCCATCTCGCCCTACGGCAACACCGTTGAGACCTGGGCCATGACCGGCGCGGACTTCCTCGCAGCACTCGAGCACTCGCTACAAATCAGCGACGATTGCAACGACAGCTACGAGCTTCAGCAGGCTTATGTGGCGGCCGGTCACACCGAGCAGGAGGCGCAAGACAAGTACAAATGGCGCGATGACTCTGGCAGCGTTCTCTCCTTTGGCGGCATCAACGTGACGATTGATTGGACGCAGCCCGAAGGCAAGCGCATTGTGAGTGCCACACTCACCAAAGACGGCAGCACGCTCGACCCCGCCAAGACCTATACCGTCGCCACCAACAACTACATCATTACCAACACGACCGACTTTCCCACCTTTGCACACGCCACCAAGTACACCGAGTGGGGCACGTGCGAGGCGGCGCTGAGGGCGCTGATTGAGCAGAACGGCTGGGAGAGCAAGATGGCCGGGCTCGCCGGCACCATCAGCTTTGGCTCCGCAGCCGTGGACCCCACGCCCACACCGGCCCCGACGCCTAAGCCCTCGCCTAAGACGGACACGACGACCACGAAGGTCATCACCAAGAAGACGACCGGTAAGCTCGCCGCAACGGGAGACCGCACGCTGGCAGTAGTTGGCGCGTGCCTTATCGGCGGCATCATCGTCATCATGCTCGGCATTATCTGGAAGCGTCGACGCTAAGCTACACCGCCGGGCCTTACAGCCCCGCCGCGCAAACCTTATATCGAGCACAGAAGCCCGTCCGAATTTGATCGGACGGGCTTCTTGGTGGGTATCATGGTTGAACGATCATTAGGAGGTTTTCCCTACATGGAATTGTTTGAACCGATTCTTCATTTCTTTGCACAACGATGGGTCCACAACATCATCTGGGCCGTCATCTTGGCGATAGGCACCGCCGTCGCCGCCAAGGTCGTATCCAAGACCCTGAACCATCTGCTTAACCGAGACGATAACCCGCTTCCGGCATCGAGTATCTTCATCAACATCGCGCGCGCCGTCATCTGGATGATTGGCGGCAGCTTTATCCTCGACAACTGCTTTGGCATTAATGCAAACGCCCTCGTCGCCGCTCTTGGCGTCGGCGGCATCGCCATCTCTCTGGGTTTCCAGGACACGCTCTCAAACCTTATCGGCGGCATGCAGGTGACGTTTATGGGCATCATCAAGCCCGGCGACAATATCGAGGTCGGCGGCGTGTCGGGCGTGGTCCAGGACATCACCTGGCGTCATACGACCATCGAGGACGCCTGCGGGCAAACCATCATCGTCCCCAACTCAAATATCTCCAAGAACACGCTCGTGCACCTCATGCCCTTTGGGCGTGTGGCTGTGCCCGTTGCCGTAAAGGACACGTCCAAGTGGACCTCGCTCGACGCACTGGCAGACGAGCTGACCAGCGCCACCAAGGCCGCCGTGCTTCCCATCTCGGGCTTTGACAAGGAGCCCTACGTACTCTTTAGCGAAATCGGCGACTTTGGCATCAAAGGAAAGATCATCTTTATCGTCAGCGACGACAGCACTACTTTCACGGCAGCCGACGCCTGCATCCGCGCCATCGCCCCCATCATCGCCTAAACCACCGCAAAGGGGACAGGCATCTTTGTAGTGGTTTTCATTCGTGGTACCATGGTTCATATCGTTGTTTAAACGACTAAGGAAGTAGACACCATGGAAGAGGCCTATCGTCAAGCACGCAAGCGCGGCGAGCAGGGACGCCGTCGCGCCATTAGCCAAAGCGAGCATCCATACCTTACGGACCTCGATAGCTTGGTTGCTCAGCTCCCCTTAGGTCAGCGAGAGAATGTCGGCCTGCGGGATATTCCGCTCGAAATGGTCGTCGGCACGGTCACCAAGGGCCGTCAGTCCGCCTTTTCGTGTAACTTTATGCCCCTGCTTCCGTTTAGCACCGAGTTCGCCCGCAAGTGGTCCAACCTCTACGACACCCAGGTGACCGAGGGCTATCGCGACCCCGTCATCGTCACCGAGTTCATGCATCGGTTCTATGTCCAGGAAGGCAACAAACGCGTCAGTGTCCTCAAATTCCTAGACGCCCCGACGGTTTCGGCCAAGGTCACCCGTCTCTACCCCGGCACATGGGATTCCGTCGAAAGCCGCCTGTACGGCGAGTTCTGCGCGTTTTGGCGCGTCTGCCCCCTATACGAGATCGAGTTCTCGCGTGAGGGAAGCTACGAAACGCTCGCGAAGATGCTCGGTCAGAACCTTATCGAAAAATGGCCGCAGAAAAAGGTCGACTACCTGCGCCACACTTTCCTGCTCTTTAAGCGTGCCTACCTTCGCGCAGGCGGCGATCACCTGGACGTTACGCCCGCCGACGCCATGCTCGTCTACCTCAATGTGTACAACCAGGACCGCCTGCTGGATACGCCAACGGATATCGTCGTAAACCGCCTGTGCAAGATCTGGCGCGAGCTGGTCATTGCCGGCAAAAATGACGAGGACAAGGTCGATCTCGTCGAAGCGCCGAGCGTCGACGAGGAGGAGGCGCCCGCCAAGTCCACCTCCGGTGTGCTCAACTTCTTTATGGGCAAGACCGTCTACTCGGCGGCCAACCCCCTGCGCATCGCCTTTATCCATGAGTTCCCCTGTGCGACGTCGAGCTGGGACAGCCTGCACGACCAAGGACGTCAGTATCTCGATGAGCACTTTGGCGGTATCGTGCGCACCGAGGCGTTCGAGGACTGCCACGATCCGGACGCGTTCTACGCCGCCGTGGAAACGGCTGTCAAACATGGAGCAAACGTCATCTTCTCGACCTCGCACCGCCTGATGGAATATACGCTCAGGGCTGCCGTTGAGTATCCCCGGGTTCGGTTCCTCAACTGCTCTATCGGCCTTCCCCATCAAAGCGTCCGTTCGTACTTTGGCAAGATGTACGAGGCCAAGTTCCTCCTGGGCGCCCTTGCCGCCAGCATGGCGGACAACCATCGCATCGGCTACCACGCGTCGGTCTTCGCATCCGGCGCGCTCAGCGAGATCAATGCCTTTGCCATCGGTGCCTCGCTGCTCGACCCGCGCGCGCAGGTCATCCTCACCTGGGGCGATGTTCCCGCCGGTGGTCTTGCCGAAGCCATGTGCCGCGAAGGCGTAAGCGTCATGACCGGCGCTGACATGTCAAAGTCGCTCGAAGACCCAACGGCCTACGGGCTTCACCGCTTGGTCGACGGCAAAGTCACCGGCATCGCCATGCCCGTATGGAACTGGGGCCGTTACTACGAGCTCATCGTTCGCAGCCTTCTGCACGGCACGTGGGACGAGACCAGCGACGACAACCAAGTGCGTGCCGTCAACTACTGGTACGGCATGAGCTCCGGCGTTATCGACATCCGTTACGCTCCGGGCCTACCCTACCAGACGCGCAAACTCGTGCAGTTGCTCCGCAATGGCATTGTTGAGGGATCCATCAACCCCTTTGGCGGCGAGCTCCATAGCCAGAACGGCGTGGTACAGATCGAAGGCTTCCCTCCGCTGCCGAGCACGCAGATTGTCGAGATGGATTGGCTGGCGGACAACGTGGTAGGCACCATTCCGCAGCTCGACGATGAGCCGAAAGTCCCTGCCCTATGAAAATCCTTGCCATAGCCGATACCGAAGAACGATGCCTTTGGGAGTGCTTTCGCAAGGAACGCTTTGAGGGAGTCGACCTGATTTTGTCCGCTGGCGATCTGGACCCGGACTATCTTGAGTTTTTGGTCACGGTCATCAACAAACCGCTCATCTACGTGCGCGGCAATCACGATGACCGCTACGCACGTCATGCACCGGGCGGATGTATCTGCGTAGAAGACAGCGTGTACACGTACCGAGGGATTCGCATTGCGGGCCTTGGCGGGTCCATGCGTTATCGCGACGGCGCCAACATGTACACCGAACGCGAGATGTCCAAGCGCATGCGTAAGCTGTCGCGTAAGGTTAGGATGGTCGGCGGGTGCGACATTCTGCTTACCCATGCACCCGCCGCCGGTATGGGTGATCTGGACGATCTGCCGCATCGAGGGTTCGAGTGCTTTAACACAGCACTCGAATCCTGGAATCCCGACTACATGGTGCACGGGCATGTGCACCAAAGCTACGGTTGCGATTTTCAGCGCGAGCGTCAGCATGTGTGTGGAACGACGATCATCAACGCCTGCGGCTATACGCAGTTTGAGCTCGACCAGACGCACTACCCCATCCGCGGCTGGCAAGCAGCTTGGCTCAACTCACAAACCATGCGCCGCGAGCTCAAACGCCACGAAGCCATCGAGTCTTCAACAGCCAGAACACCCTGGTAACCACCACAAAGAGGACACTGTCCCCTTTATGGTGCTTTTGACGCGATAGCAAGAAACCCGGTCCTGCACAAGGCAGAACCGGGTTTCTTTAGCAATGCTTGCTGTACTCAGGCAGTAACTAGCAGTTACTCAGCCAGGAAGTCACGCTGGACAGCGGGATCGACCTTGACGCCAGGGCCCATGGTGGAAGACACGGAGATGGACTTGACGTACTTGCCCTTAGCAGAAGAGGGCTTGACGCGCAGAATCTCGGTGTACAGGGCAGCGTAGTTCTCGACGAGCTGCTGCTCAGAGAAGGACTTCTTGCCCAGGGGCACGTGGCAGATGCCGTAGCGGTCGGCGCGGTACTCAACGCGGCCAGCCTTGAGCTCGGAGACCATCTTGGCGACGTCCATGGTCACGGTGCCGAGCTTGGGGTTCGGCATGAGGCCACGGGGACCAAGGATCTTACCGATGCGGCCAACCTTGGCCATCATGTTCGGCGTAGCGATAGCGGCGTCGAAGTTGATCTCGCCCTTCTGAATCTGGGCGACGAGCTCGTCGGAACCGATGATGTCGGCGCCGGCAGCCTCAGCCTCACGGGCCTTCTCGCCCTCGGCGAAGACGGCAACACGAACGGTCTTGCCGGTGCCGTGGGGCAGGGAGATGGAACCACGGATGTTCTGGTCAGCCTTACGAGTATCGATGCCCAGACGGAAGTGAGCCTCGACGGTCTCGTCGAACTTGGCGGTGTCGAGCTCCTTGATGAGCTTGGCAGCCTGAAGGGGGGTGTAGAGCGTGGCGCGGTCGATCTTCTCGGCAGCGGCGTTATAGCTCTTACCATGCTTAGCCATGTGCATTACCTCCTGTGGTTAAACGGGCGTGAGCCCTCCCACATCGTATCGTGTGCCCTATTGCACACATTTAACGGGCACCCCGGTCGGAGCACCCGTCGTTACCATAAGAAATCGCTACTCAGCGATGGTGACGCCCATGGAACGGGCGGTACCGGCGATGATCTTCTTGGCGGCGTCAATGTCGTTGGCATTGAGGTCCGGCATCTTGATCTCGGCGATCTTGGTGAGCTGCTCCTGGGAGAGCTGACCAACCTTGTCGGCCTGGGGCTTAGCGGAACCAGACTTGAGGTTCAGCTCCTTCTTGATGAGGTGAGCCGCCGGCGGGGTCTTGGTGATGAAGGAGAAGGACTTATCCTCGTAGACAGAGATCTCAACGGGGATGATGTCGCCCTTCTTGTCCTGCGTCTCGGCGTTAAAGGCCTGGCAGAACTGCATGATGTTCACGCCAGCAGCGCCCAGGGCGGGGCCGACGGGAGGAGCGGGGTTAGCTGCACCAGCAGGAATCTGGAGCTTAATGACGTTGGCAACCTTCTTCTCAGCCATGGTCATTCCTTTCGAATCACGAGTGTGAAGTACTTGCTATATCGTAAGCACGCACGTGTTAGAAGCACTCCTGAGATGAGCAGTCACAGAAGAAGCACGCTCGCGCGAACGGACGAAAACTTAAGCGATGACAGCGACCTGGTTAAAGTCAAGCTCGACCGGCGTCTCGCGGCCAAAGATCATCAGCGTGACCTTGAGCTTGCCAGCCTCGGTGTTAACCTCGGAGACCTTGCCATCAAAGTCGGTAAGCGGGCCATCGGTGACGCGGACGGACGTGCCGACCTCAATATCAACCGAAGTGCGCTTGGGCGAATCGCCCTTACCGGGACGACGAGTCATCTTGTTGTACTCGTCGCGGGAAAGCGGAGCGGGCTTGCCGTTGCCGCCCAGGAAACCGGTGACGCCGGGCGTGTTGCGAACACACGTCCAAGCATCGTCATCCATCTCCATGCGGACAAGGACATAACCCGGGAAAATCTTGGAATCCTTGGTCTCACGCTTGCCACCCTCTTTAATCTCGGTGACACGCTCCATAGGAATCTCGATATCAAAGATACGGTCCTGCATGCCCATAGTCTCGATGCGATGCTCGAGATCGGACT
The DNA here is from genome assembly GCA_902478995.1 of uncultured Collinsella sp. Classification (GTDB taxonomy): domain Bacteria; phylum Actinomycetota; class Coriobacteriia; order Coriobacteriales; family Coriobacteriaceae; genus Collinsella. The sequence goes on along the minus strand of CABSNF010000022.1, from coordinate 10,964 downwards.
TAACGCGGTTCTCGTATCCAGAGTAAGTGTGAACGACGTACCAACGCTTAGACATGGTTTAGCCCCTCAATCCAGAGAACAGAGCAAGAGCCTCGCCAAAGCCAGCATCGAGCAGAGCGATGACGACGCCGACGACGATCAGAGAAGCGCAAACGACAACCGAGTAGTTCACGAGCTCCTTCTTATCGGGCCACGTGACACGCTTCATCTCGGACTTGACCGAAGCGAAATACTTCTTGGTGCGGGCGAAGAAACCAGGCTTCTCGTTCTTCTTGGACTTCGCAGCCTTCTCGTTCTTCTTGGCAACGGCCTTCTTGGCCTCAACCTTGGAGTTGGCGGCAGCGCTGTTGGCAGGTGCCGGCTGCTGAGCCTTCTTCTTGTTCTTCTTGTTGGCCATTTGGGTTACCTCCGCGCAATGCGCTTATACATGAGTAAACCGTAAGCCCCCAAGTGGGAGCTTACGGAATAATGACTGGCACGCCAGGAAGGACTCGAACCCTCAACACTCGGTTTTGGAGACCGATGCTCTACCAATTGAACTACTGGCGTATGTGACTAGAGACTAGCGAGTCTCTTTGTGCAGCGTGTGGTGACGGCACCAGGGGCAATACTTCTTGATCTCCATACGATCAGGCATGGTCGACTTGTTCTTGGTGGTCGTATAGTTGCGGCGCTTGCACTCAGTGCACGCAAGAGTAACTAGAGTACGCATGTATCCTGAACCTTTCATTTCCGCCCCGTACGGGCACGAGTTGTTACTTTATCAGCTCCACGTAAGTGCTGTCAATGAAAACCTCGAGTCAATTGGTTCTCGGTGGATCCATTCATATTTGGAACACATCAATGAAGCCACCGAGAGCTAATCGACGGTGCATCCAGGACCATTATCGATCCTCTCGACACCAGCAACGGCTCAATATCCATTGCAGAAAAGAACCCGGCACCCATATAAGTGCCGGGTTCTCTAAGTCAACTATATCAAAGAGCTAATTTACTCAATGATCGTGGAGACGATGCCCGAACCGACGGTGTGGCCACCCTCGCGGATAGCGAAGCGCAGGCCCTCCTCCATGGCGATCGGGTGGATGAGGTCGCCCTCGATGGTGATGTGGTCACCAGGCATAGCCATCTCGGTGCCCTCGGGGAGCTTGACCGTACCGGTAACATCGGTGGTACGGAAGTAGAACTGAGGACGATAACCATCGAAGAACGGAGTGTGACGGCCGCCCTCCTCCTTGGTCAGAACGTAGATCTCGCCGGTGAACTTGGTGTGCGGGGTAACCGAACCGGGCTTGCAGAGAACCTGGCCGCGCTCGATGTCCTCACGCTTGATGCCGCGGAGCAGCAGACCGACGTTGTCGCCAGCCTCGCAGAAGTCCATGGACTTACGGAACATCTCGATACCGGTAACGACGGTGTTCTGGGTATCCTTGATGCCGACGATCTCGACGGGCTCGTTGAGCTTGAGCTCACCGCGCTCGACACGGCCAGTAGCAACGGTACCACGGCCGGAGATGGTCATAACGTCCTCAACGGCCATCAGGAACGGGAGGTCGTTGTTACGAGCAGGCGTCGGGATGTACTCGTCGACGGCCTTCATGAGCTCGCGAATGGCGTCCATCCACTTGGCGTCGCCCTCGAGAGCGCCCAGAGCGGAGCCACGGATGACGGGGATGTCGTCGCCGGGGAAATCGTACTCGGAGAGGAGCTCACGGGTCTCCATCTCGACGAGGTCGATGAGCTCGTCATCGTCGACCATGTCGCACTTGTTCAGGAAGACGACGATGTAGGGAACGCCGACCTGACGGGCGAGCAGGATGTGCTCGCGGGTCTGAGCCATGGGGCCGTCGGTAGCAGCGATGACCAGGATAGCGCCGTCCATCTGAGCAGCGCCGGAGATCATGTTCTTGACGTAGTCAGCGTGGCCCGGGCAGTCAACGTGAGCGTAGTGACGGGCAGCGGTCTCGTACTCAACGTGGGAGACGGAAATCGTAATGCCGCGCTCGCGCTCCTCGGGAGCCTTGTCGATGTTCTCGAACGCAGTGAAGTCAGCCTTGCAGCCCTCGGTCTCGGAGAGAACCTTGGTGATGGCAGCGGTCAGCGTGGTCTTGCCGTGGTCGACGTGACCAATGGTGCCGATGTTAACATGCGGCTTAGTGCGCTCAAACTTCTCTTTGGCCATAAAGCCCTCCTCTTAACAGGTCGTCCCCGGACGGGACTTTGCCTTTATACCATAGTGGCCTCTCAACATACTATTGAGAAGCCACCGTGTTACCTATGGTAGCGGTGACTGGATTCGAACCAGTGACGCCACGGGTATGAACCGTGTGCTCTAACCAACTGAGCTACACCGCCGGATGGAGCCTGCAACCAGACTTGAACTGGTGACCTCTTCGTTACCAACGAAGTGCTCTACCGACTGAGCTATACAGGCACTTGACGGGTGGGAGCTATAGGATTCGAACCTATGTAGGCAGAGCCAACGGGTTTACAGCCCGTCCCCATTAACCACTCGGGCAAACTCCCAATCGTTCAAGTATCCGCAGGTCCTTTGGTCTTTTGGACCGCCGCCCCCGCGAACGAAGAAGATAATACGATGCCACCTTGGGGGCTGTCAACGAAAACCTCTAGATACACGGTGCCGGGCGTATCTATATAGCCGTGACCTGCGGTTTTATTGAGTTTGGATATGAAGGACGATGGATTTGGCTACGCTGGTGACATTTCCCGAGGGAACACTTTGTCACGGTGGAGTACATCTGCAGCATCGACCTTCGATACCGACCCTCTTGCACTATTACATAGGTCACGATCGTGCTTCCACGGCACGTTCAAGCGTGGATAATCTCCCGCTTTTAGCGCGGCTCTAAGCCCAAAGCGGAGATTATCCACGCTCATTCTCCAGACGGGAGAACTATAGAGCCGCTACTGCTCGGGCCAGACCAAAGTAGACCCATAGAGCGGCTCCCCCTTGGTGCAGGGGTAGCGACTCAAGTAACACGACGATAGCAAGTCGAAGAAATAGGTCATGGCGTATTTCGAATAAACGCCGAGTCGGTCAATTCCGTTTCCCGCATTACCAAGACGATATACACGGTCAAAAGACCTCGATTTGTCATCGTTGCTAAACGCAGTAATTAGAATCTTCCTGCCCGAACGGCAATCAAGATACTCACGCGCCTGGGACGCAAATAGCCCGGAGACCGATACGAGAATTATCAATGACTGCGAAGCGTCTCCCATGTTTTTCAATTCCGCGACGTTAGCCCCAGCAACTATGCGAACTATCTTGCCCGCATAAAACATTTCCTGCTGAAATCGTACGAGATTGGCGCTCACATTATTGGTGCACCAGATTTCAATGTTTTTATGGCCATCAATTTCGTCGGCAAGGTGCTTAATAGCGATATCGGACACGCCGCTTTCAACCTCAGCGAACATCTCGATCATGCGAACGTCAAGCTCTGCCCTGTACTCCTCGTAGCCAAATTCCTCCTCTCGATGGCTTAAGTCGCTTGGAAAGACTGATTGAGTAAATGATTCTTTCAAATCGCTAAGAGACTGGTAGCCCAATCGATTGCAGAAACGACGAACAGCGGAACGGGTCACGAATGCATCGCGGGTTATTGTGGCAACATTGATTTCGCTCGAACGCCTAATGTGAGCGATGAGATATCGAGCGATGGCGGCATCGTTTGACCCAAACTCGCTGTTGATGATGGAGCTAATGCGATTGAGCACATCGAAGTCATTGATATTCACGTGATCCCTCTTTCCGCTCTCCTCGAAATCATAGTTCATTTATTGAATCAAACAGCTTTGGTCGTTCTCCTATGATTCAAATCAGTTGACGTCATCTTAATCGTAATTCCGCCACACGTATCCACCGTGTTGAATGATGGAAAGGGGATTCATGGGCAACGTGAACAACATCCCGTTTCTCTGGGGTTCCGCCACGGCGTCTTATCAGTGCGAGGGTGCCTGGAACGAAGACGGCAAAGGCCTTGGCGAGTGGGATTTCTTTAACCACACAAGCAATAAGAACATCAACCATGTTGACGGTGATGTATCTTGCGACTTCTACCATCGCTATGAAGAAGATATCCGCATGATGAAAGAAGGCGGACAAAACACCTATCGCTTCTCTCTTTCATGGAGTCGAATCATCCCCACGGGTATCGGTGAAGTGAATGAAAAGGGTATCGATTTTTATAATCGGATCATTGATTGCTGCCTCGAAAATGGCATAGAGCCCAACGTTACGCTGTTCCATTACGATCTGCCATTCACGCTTGCTTGCAAAGGCGGATGGCTGAACAACGATATGGCAGAGTGGTTCTGCAAATACGCCAAGATTTGCTTTGAGCGCTTTGGAGACCGCGTCAAAATCTGGGCTACCGTTAACGAGCCGCATTTCTACAGCTACTGCGTAAACATGTTGGGCAACTATCCCCCCAATCGATCGCTCGACGTTCAGTCGTACATGCAGTTTCAGTACAACCTGATGCGCGCAAGCGCACTCGCAGTCCGAGCATATCGTCAAATGGGCTACGACGGCATCATCGGCGCCGTCCACGATGGCGGCGTTGTCGAACTCGACCCGGCAACCGAGCACCCCGATGACGTATTTCGATACGCAGACTTTTTCGCCAATCGCATGATTCTGGCACCAGCACTTCAGGGTCAACTGCCGCCAGAAATGGACGAAATCCTTGAAAAACTTGGCGTCTCGCTCTATCGATCCCCAAATGACGTAGAAGAATTCAGAGACGGTAAAGTCGATTTTATTGGACTCAACGTGTATTGCCGAGAGTATGTAACCGACTGGCACGGTGGAGAGCTTGCCGTTTCGGCGAACAATAAGGGCGGTTCGAGCAAAAAGGTCGAAGGAAAATGCATTGCGCCCTTGTTTGAAAGCGCCCGCGACAGCAATGTTCCCCGCAATAAATGGGGCCGCGAAATACTCCCAAGTTGCATGTATTCAACCATCATGGATGTCCACGAGCGCTATGACGCGCCCCGCATCTTTATTACGGAAAACGGACATGGCGCCTATGAGCAACCAGACGCAGACGGAATGATCCACGATGATGACCGCATCGAGCTTCTGGGCCAGTTCATCGAGCACATGATGAGGGCTAAGCGCGACGGCGCGCGCGTTGAGGGCTACTACCTCTGGTCGACGATGGATCTGTATAGCTGGATCAACGGCTACGAAAAACGATACGGACTTGTCCATATCGACTTCGAGAACAATCTGGAGCGCACCCCCAAAAAGAGCTGGTATTGGTACCGAGACCTTATCTCGAAGTATCAGGAGCAGGAAGGTTAGGAGAAAGAGATGAAATATCAGGCAATGTCCGAAACAGTCCTAAAGGCTGTTGGCGGCAAAGAGAACATTACATCGGTAACTCATTGTGCGACGCGCCTTCGCATCGACGCACGAGACACCTCGATCATCGATCTCCAGCTCGCCAAATCGGCTGACCAGGCGCTCGGGGCAGTAGTCAGCGGTGGCCAGCTTCAGGTGATCATCGGCCCCAACGTCACCGAGGCCTACAACGACTTCCTCGACTTCGCGGGAATCGAAGTCGGCGGTGGCACGGTTGCCGACGATGCCCAAACCGCCAAAGACCTTGCAGAAGGCATTAAAAGCGGTAACACCGCCATGGGCTTGATTGAGAAATTCGGGAACGTCTCTGCACAGGTATTCATGCCCATCGTCCCGGCGCTCATCGTTGGCGGACTCATTCTTTCGATCAAGAATCTCCTGGTCAATTATTGTGGATTGAGCACCGATAGCGGAACCGCCCAGGTTCTGCTGGCGATCTTCAGCGCCTCATTTAGCTTCCTGCCCGTTTACCTCGGCTATCAGCTCGCCGCCGTCATGAAGATGCAGCCTATCATGGGCGCACTGCTGGGCGCAATCATGATTAGCTCGTCTATTAGCGGTGCTGAGGGTCTCGACTTTCTTGGCATCCCCATCCCGACGAATGACTACTCGAGCACGGTGGTGCCAATCGTACTGGGCGTTGTGTTCATGTACTTTGTTGATCGCGGTCTTCAGAAAATCATCCCCGACATTACCAAACTGTTCTTGAAGCCGCTGCTCACCATGATCATCGTCGTGCCTGTTGAGCTGATTATCCTCGGCCCCGCCGGCAGCATGATGGGCTACGCGCTGAGTGATGCCGCCACGTGGCTCATGGATAACGTGGCATTTATCGCTACTCCAATCCTTGCAGCCCTTAACCCCTATTTTGTCATGCTCGGTCTTGATAAGGCCTACATCGCGATCGAAGTTACGAGCTTGGCGCAGCTCGGCTGGGCGCCCATCATCTTTGGCTTCATCTCAAACCTCTGCATTGGCGGCACGAGTCTCGCCTTGGCAACTGCAATGAAAGGCAACAAGGAGAAGAGAGGTATGGTCACCACGGTTGCCGTCACCGCACTCTGTGGTGTAACTGAGCCCGCATTTTACGGCTGCCTCATCGAGCGTCCCCGCCTGCTTGTCGGCACGGCAATCGGCGCCCTCTGCGCGGGACTCCCTGCAGGTATCTTCGTCCTGAAGGAGTATGTTGCGGGAGCATGCCCCGGTCTTCTTTCTGCGCTGATCTTTATCGCTCCCGATGGATCCATGGGCAACTTCGTACTGGCGTGCGTTGTCGCCGTCATCGCCATCGTCGTCTCGTTCATCGCTGCACGCGTGATCATCAAGAAGAATCCCAACTATATTGAGTAGATGCCCGCTGCTTGCATTGGGGACATCCTCGGCAGACCATTAGCAAGAACCCAAGAAGTCCCTTAGGAGCTCGATTAATCCATTCGGATTCCTCAGGCACAAACGACCCCGATTCCACAATGAAATCGGGGTCGTTGTTTCTAAAGCCTTCGATAGACAATCGGTGTTTACCTTAGCTCCCTATCCAAGTTAATTATCCACGCTCGTTCTCCGGTCGGAAGATTTTCTTCTCTCGCGTGTCCAGAAATCCACGCTCGAGCAGAACATCCAGGTCCGCACCCGCCCTTGTCTCGATCTGTAACAGCAAGAGGCCTATTCCGCTTCTACATGTTACAGATCAAGATATTCCTAAAACACCCTAAGTTTCATCTCAATCTGTAACAGTTAGATGCCAAATATCGGTCTTGGTGTTACAGATTTAGACAAACTGGAGGACGAGACAAACCAAAAACGGGATGGGCGCTAACCCGATGGCGCACCACCCAAATAGAAACGGGCTCTGTCCCATATAGAGACAGAGCCCGAAACTCTCATGGAGCCAGTGACAGGAATCGAACCTGCAACCCACTGATTACAAATCAGTTGCGCTACCGTTGCGCCACACTGGCACACTTGGCGCTTTCGCGCGAAGCCTGTTAAGAATAATGGAATTGCGGACGGGGCGCAACAGACCCTTCGACCGACCACATCTCAAAACCATTCGTCAGAACGAATAGTTTTAATTACAATTGCTATATATAAAACTATTCGTTCTAACGAAGGGTTTCGCGATGCTTACTACCAAGGAAGCAGCCGAACTGCTCGGCATCACTCCGCGCAGGGTGCAGGAGCTCATAAAAAACGGAGCACTTGATGCCCGCAAGGCTTCTGGTGTATGGCTCATCGACAAAGACAGCGTCGACACGCGACTCCGCTCCGTGACCAAAACGGGGGGACGCCCCCGTCGCGGCCACGGTAAGAGCGAGATCGCGTTCACCCTCATGAATCGCACGCACGAAGTCGCTCAGCTGGTCTACAGCACATCGCGAAAAGACTTTACCCACATCGGCGCCAACATCGATTACGTCCATGCCCCTATTGGAGTATTTGGCCCTAATAGCCCCATATCGCTCGACTCCTTCCGCACTTGGTGGCGAGGACGCGGTATCCCGCTCGCGCGCATTGGGCTAGCCTCCCTGCTTGCAGAAGCCGCAGTCGATGTTCCCGATGAACTCGTCCAGCGAAATCTCGGCCTCTCCCTATCCGACCAGTATTGGATTAGACCCCAGGGTTCCGGTCTCGCGTGGGAAGATATTAACTTCTTCAATAACGCCTTTGATGACGTCTCACTGTCCATTGCGCCCTTTGCCCCAGAGGGAAAAGCGGCTGCCGCAAAGCCCGATAACACCTCGGACGGCAATCTTCAAAAGTACTGGACGTGCGAGGGCGAGCGTCGAATTCTGCATAAGGCAGGAGCGCACCTGAACCAGGAACCTTATAACGAGCTGGTGGCGACTGCACTTCACCGTCGCATCCTAAACGCCTGCGATTATGTGCCTTACTCGCTCGAGGGCACGGGCACTTCCGCCCTGAGCATATGCGATGTCTTCTTAACTGATGAAGAAGAGTATGTCCCTGCGTTCTATGTAAACCAGCACGCGAACGCAGATGAACGGCTAACCGACTACGAGCGATATGTAGCAAACTGCGAGGAGCTCGGGGTGACAGGCGTCAAGGATGCCCTTGACCGCATGATCGTATGCGACGACATCATCGCCAACTATGACCGCCATTGGCGTAACTTTGGTCTTGTGCGAAACGTCAACACGCAAGCCTGCAGACCTGCCCCCATCTTCGATTCGGGCTCATCACTCTGGTGCAACATATCGCTAGAGGAGCTTAGGGCGGGAGAGCACAGTTTTACCAGCGCACAATTTCATTCAAGTCCCGCCAAACAAATGTTGCTCGTCGAGGACATGGGCTGGTTTGACGGCGACAAACTCGAGGGCTTTGTCGACGAGGCGATCGAGATTCTGTCTAAAAACGATGCCCTAGCAGCAAGACTGCCTTATCTAAAAGAGGCGCTAACGTGGCGCCTCGAAAGAATGATCGACATCGCTGAATGGAGTTAGCGAGGCAGCATTGCCCCGCCAACTCCCCTACCGTCCGCGCAACGCCTTGAGCTTGGCCAGGGCCTCGAGGCTTAGACGGCTGCCCAGGGTCATCTTGATCTGCGGGGCCTCCTCGGCCTCGTGCACGTCGTTGTCGATCTGTTTGATCTCGTCCACCAGCATACGGCTCGAGATGCGCGTGACACCCTTGCCCATGACGACGGCCTGGATTGTGCCGTCGCTCGATACCACGGAGCATGCGCGGCCTTCCTCGCGCGCCTCGATGCAGAGCTTTTGCACCACGGTATCGGCAGAGACGCCCGTCGGCGAGAACTCGATGCGCACGCCGCGGGCCGGCAGGTTGGGACGTTCACTGGAGATATTGCCCGCGCCGTCAAACACGATCACGGCCTCGTAACGGCCCTGGGCAAAGGCGGCGACGTCGTTGATGAGGGCGGTGCGCGCCATATCGTGAACGTCGCTGGAATACGGATCGTCGGAATGGTCGTACACGAGCTTTTCGTAGCGCGGCGTGCAGTGGATCACGTTGTAACCGTCGACCACCAACAGCTCGGGCTTATTGGAGTGCACCGTCGAGACTGGGTCGGCGATAGCCTGCGCAAACGCATTGCCGCCCACGCCGTAGGTCGCGGCCGAAACAATCGGCTTGGCCGAGCCCTCGCCAAAGCGCTTGGCCTTGGACTTGGCACGGTTCTTCTTGGACATGCGCTACTCCTCCCCCATGAGCTCGCCGGCGTTGCGGCGCAGCCACTCAAAGCAGAGGGCCGTAGTCGCCTGGGCAACATTGAGGCTCTCGGTCATGCCGCGCTGGGGAAGCTTGGTCAAAAAGTCGCATTTCTCGAGCACTAGACGCGAGATGCCGTCGCCCTCGGAGCCCATGACGAGCGCCACGCGACCCTCGAAGGGAGCATCCCAGCAACTGCCTTCGGCGTGCTCAGAGGCACCGCCCACCCAAAAGCCAGCGGCCTTGAGGTCATCGAGCGCACGGGCGATGTTGGGCACCTGCGCGATAGGCAGATGCATGACAGCGCCGGCTGAAGTCTTGTAGCTGCCCACGGTCACGCCGGCGGCACGCTTGTTGGCGATGATGACGCCGGCCGCGCCCACAACCTCGGCGGAGCGCACGATGGCGCCAAAGTTGCCGTCGTCGGTCACATGGTCGAGCACGACGACGAGCGCCGGTCCGTCACCCGCGCGGTCGAGAATATCGGTGACATCGGCATAGGGGAAGTTGCCCACCTCGAGCGCGATGCCCTGGTGGGCGCCATGGCTCGACAGCGCGTCGAGCTGCGCGCGCGGCACATACTTAATGCGGACACCCGCGGCGTTGAGGTCGTCGACCAGGCGCGACAAGGCGGCATCGCGCTCCCCGCCCTCGGCAATGAGCGCGCACTTGATGGGAAAACCAGTGCGTAGCGCCTCGGCGGCAGCACGACGACCTTCGATAAACTCGCCCTTGGGAGCCTGGACAGCGTCGCGGTTGCGATCGCGCTGCGGACGTGCGGCCTGAGTGCGATCACGCTGGCCCTTGGGAGCGGCAGCGCGGTCATTGCGGCGAATCGGACGCGAGCCAGAAGCGGCCTGCTTGCCGCCACGAGGCGCACGCTTGCGATTGTCGGCCATAAAACGGCCTCCTTAAATAGATAACGAACAAGAATCGACCGTCCGAGCCACGGCACCTTGCCTTTCAATCGTCGGGCATGACCACCAGGTCTATGCCCTCCTCTTTCAAGGCAATCTGCCGTACCTCGAACGGTCGACAAATACTAGAGACTCTTAATACGAGTACCCGCGGCCGTATCCTCAATGGTGAGGCCCAGGTCCTTGAGCTGATCGCGGATGGCGTCGGCCAGATCCCAGTTCTTGGCGGCGCGGGCCTCGGCGCGGGCCTCGAGAATCTTGGCAGCGGCCTCGTCCACGTCGTCACCCGTGTAGGCAACCAAACCGGCGGCAACGCCCAGCAGGCCCAGCGGCAGCTCGACCTTGGGCTCGGGAAGCTCGACGCCAAACGTATCGAGCAGCTCGGTCAGCGTGTCGGCGGCGGCAAGCGCGGCGGCCTTGTCGGCAGCGTCGCCCGCCTGCTCCAGGTACCTGTCTCTTATACCCATCTC
>CABSNF010000021.1 GCA_902478995.1 uncultured Collinsella sp. | reverse complement strand
GCACCGAGCCGTCATCGAACTGAGAAGGGGGAGGCCTCGCGGCCTCCCCCTTTTTGCGTTTACCGGGCATAAATGACTCATTTACGCCAGACGATTTAATTCTTTTTGGTATTGAGCTTTTATTTAAAGAAAATAAAACGAATAACAAGGGCGACTGCTATGGCTGCAATGATCAAAAGCAGGATTGTCAGTCGATGCTGCTTGCGTCGTTTACTTGATGAAACGAAGATTGATTTTCCCTGTTTTGGCGTTTCGAGATAGCGAGCCGAATGCGTCAAGGTTTGCTTTGGTCGAGGACCTCTTTGTTGATGAGCGGCGGATGCTTTCATCGGCTCATCACTAGCTGCGCTGTTTTTAGATAATGGTGCGTCTTTCAGATATACAGGGTCTCCCGAGGCGACGCCCATATGTTTACGTCCCGTTTGGGCATCCTCGAGCGTTTGATATCGATTTCTCGTCACATACTCGGGCTCCGGATCATTAATGGGCTCTTGCGAGATGTGGGGGCGATGGAACCGTGGCGGCTGCGTGGAAGTATCTTCCCCCTGCGTCGGCATAAACATATTGTTCTGGTTTTGGTCGTCCATGATGCCCTTTAGCTCGTTACCAACAACGTGTACGCGCTCATTGTAAGCCCCTTGTTATTTGTAGCTGGGGACATACTCGGTATTTAAGCTCTGGTTCAAAGAACCTTAACCTTCCTAAAACCTGAGTCATACGCACTTAGATATGCTTATAGTACTGGACTCAAAAAACTTTATAGTCGATGTATATATGAGCACTGGGTGGGCATATATAAGAGCGTCAAAAGAAGTCCCAGTCACCTGGAAGATGACTCGGCAGTCCTATAAAGGAGTGGTAAACATGGCAAGCATGGTTCCTTATCGTTCGGTTTTTGGCGTTCGTCCCTCTGCAAGCTCGCTGTTCGATCTGTTTGATGATATGAGCGACCTAGCGAACAGCTCGATTGCCTCTAAGGCGTTCCCCGTTGACGTTGAGGATAAGGGCGATGGCTATGAGGTCAAGGCTTATCTGACCGGCGTTGCCAAGGACGATATCGATGTCGAGCTTAACGAGGGCCGTCTGTCCATTAGCGTGAATGTCGAGGAAGACGAGGAGAACGAGGGCAAGAACTTCCTGCAGAAGGAGTTCAGCTCGTACAGCGCGACGCGTGGCGTGTATCTTAAGGACGCTTCGAGCGAGGGCCTCTCGGCTAAGTACGCTGACGGCATCCTGACCGTTACGGTTCCCAAGATCGTCGAGAAGAAGAACGTTACGAAGATCTCCATCGAATAACTTCGTTGGTGTTCTTCGCTATTAAAAGACAACAAAAGGGGCTGGGAAGCGATTCCCGGCCCCTTTTGCTGTTTAGGACAGTCTATTGAATGGTTGCTGGCCGATACTGGCTTGCGGGGCGTATCGAGAGTTTTCGCGATCCTTGGAGAAGGGTGGCGGAGCTGCCGAGCTCGTCATCCAGGGTTGCGGCCAGAGCTTTGGCATAGCTTTTGACGGTAAGGCTCGGACGATTGTTATCTTGGCTGATATGCATGGCAATGAGCTGTTCGGTGCGATCGGTAACAAGTTCGCGCGCGGCTTCGGCGGCTTGGCCATTGGAGAGGTGTCCCCTTGCAGACAGGATGCGCTCCTGAAGAAAGCGGGGATATTCTCCCTCGCGCAGCATGGTCGCATCGTGGTTGCTTTCGAGCGCGAGGACTCGACAATCTTTGAGGGTGTTCATGGCTTGGCTCGATAGCTCTCCGGTGTCGGTGGCAAAGCCGATGGAATCATCGAGAGCATTGAATCGATAACCGACTGGATTGATGACATCGTGTGATGTTGAGTAGGTTTGCACGTGGATGCCGGCAATGGAAAGGGTGTCACCGGGATCGAATTCCTCGACAGGCAGATGCGAAAGATTTTCTTTGTTCGAAAGAGTGCCCCTGCTGGCAAAGAGGGGGCCGTGCCAGTGCTTGCGCCAGATATCGAGGCCCTTGATGTGATCGCTATGCTCATGAGTAATGAGAAGAGCCGAGACGTTGTCAGCCGAGAGCCCCAGTTCTGCCATGCGCTTTAATGTCTCGCGGCGAGACAGTCCGTCATCGACCATAATGAGCCCCTGCGGGCCCTCGATGAGCGCGCAGTTGCCTTTAGAGCCACTGCCGAGGATATGAAGGTGCAGACGAGACATAAGATTCCAAAGGATACAATGGGTGCGGACGAATAGAGGAGGAAGCAAATGCCTACGGTATCTCAGCATTATGGACACCATGCCGTGCCTGGGGCAGTCGATGAGACCCGGACGAGACAGCAGGCTGCTCCTGTCGTGCTCATGGTATCAGGCGGCGCGGACTCGACGGCACTGCTTCTTATGGCGTGCACATCAAAGCTGGATATCCAAGACGGACGCGGTGTTGCCCCCATCGCGCGCGAGCGACTGCACGTGCTGCATGTGAACCATCATCTGCGCGGCAAGGCGTCCGATGGCGACGAGGCCTTTGTGCGTGAGCTCTGCGCACAATATGGTCTACCGCTGTGTGTTGAGCATGCCTATTTCGATGATGAATCGGGCAATATCGAGGCGGCTGCCCGCGAGGTGCGCTATGCCGCGGCGCGAAGGTATGTTCGCGAGCTCTGCGCCCAGACGGGGGCACCGCGAACGGCGGCTCGTATCTGCACCGCGCACACGTCTTCGGATCGCGCGGAAACGTTTTTGATGAACGCGATTAAGGGTTCGGGGCCCGCTGGTCTATCGAGCATTCCTCGCCGGAGGAATATCGTGGTGCGTCCCTTGCTCGACCTAACTCATGGCGAGCTCGTGGGCTATCTACAGGTACATGGTCAGCCGTGGCGTGAAGACGAGAGCAATGAGGATATCTCGTATCTGCGAAACTACGTGCGCCATCGGGTAATGCCGGTGGTGGCACAGCGTAATGCGAGCGTGTGCAAGACGATTGGCGCCGCCTGTGAGATCTTGGGTGATGAAGATGCGTTTCTATCCCAGCTGTCGGCACGGGCGTTTCGAAGCTGTTTGCGCAAAGAGGCAGCGGGCGCGCTGGTGCTCGATGCCAGGCGCCTTGCTGCGGCCGAGGTGGTAATCGCGCGGCGCATCGTGCGACTGGCGATCAAACGCATCGATCCGGATGCTCGTCCCGAGATGCGACATGTGGAGCGAGTCCTTTCCTGCGTTGCCGAGGGTGCCGGCTCGGTCACGCTTCCGGCGGGGATTGACGCACGCATTGAGTTTGGCATGCTGGCGTTTAAGGCGCCGGCGGCTCGCGAGGGCCTGGTCGCGGACTGGGTTACCGTGCCCGGTCGTTTGCCGTTGGGCGGGGGACGTATGCTGGTCGCAGAGTCGATGGTCGTTGAGCCGGGATGCGACATCGTGCGCCGCGCCCGTGAGCTCGCGGCTGCCGGGGAAGCGACAGCTTTGGTAGACGCGGCTGCCCTGGGTTTTGCCGACAGCGATAGTGAGCGGATCCTGGCGGGCTCGCGTGGCGAGATCCCTGCCGAGGCGCGATTGGCGCGCCTGTGGGTGGACGGTCCCGCACCGGGAGACGTGATGTGCCCGTTAGGGATGAGTGGCCGAAGCAAGAAAGTATCCGACTTGCTAGGTGAGGCTCGCATTCCCGTTTCCGAGCGCGCCGGCGTGCCCATGGTGAGGACGGCCCCGGGGGGTGCCGTGGTGTGGGTCGCCGGAGTTCGCGCGGACGAGCGTTTTAAGTGCACGGCCGCAACGCGCGTGGCATATCTGCTTCGTGTGGTCGATGCGGAATAGCGTCCCACGCCAGCTATTCTGTGCGACGTTGACGGTATTCCCGCGCTGATGGCGTACGGGCTGGAAAATATACCCCGTGCGCTGCTAGAATGTGAAGTTCGCGTCCATACGGCGGTGTGTGGGCGATTAAGCACAAGAAAGGGTTGTCATGGCTTCTCAACATCCGGATATCGAGAAGGTTCTGTTTACGCAGGAGGATATCGAAGGTATCGTTTCTCGCCTGGGCGAGGAGATTACGCGCGACTACGCTGGTAAGGATCTGGTACTGATCGCGGTTCTGCGCGGCGCCGTTGTCTTTATGGGCGACCTGATGCGTAAGATCGAGCTGCCGACCAACATCGATTTCATGGCTGTTTCGAGCTATGGCGACGGTGTGAAGTCCTCGGGTATCGTGCGTATCATTAAGGACCTGGATATCGACATCCGCGGTCGCGACGTGCTGATCGTCGAGGACATTCTGGACTCGGGCCTGACCCTCAAGTATCTGATGAAGAACCTCGAGAGCCGCAAGCCCGCTTCTCTGGAGGTCGCCGCCTTCCTGTGGAAGGACGTTGAGGACCGCGTCTCGGCCATCACGCCCAAGTATGTTGGAACCCATTGCCCCGATGCCTTTGTGGTGGGCTACGGCCTCGACTATGCCGAGCGCTATCGCAACCTTCCGTATCTGGGCATTTTGAAACCGGAGGTTTATTCGTAAGATGCCCGACGACCGTAACGACAACAATTCCCAGACTCCCCGGGACCCAAAGATCCCGGGGATGCCCGGAGGCAAGAAGCCCACGCGTACGGGCTGGCTGTATTTTCTTTTGGCTTGCGCGCTTCTGGGCTATGCCTTCTTTAATATGGGTTCCGGCTTTGCCAGCTCCAGCAATACCGTTAAGCTCGCGACGAGCGAGATGGTCAGCGCCATCAAGCAGGATCGCGTCGAAGATCTGACCTATACGGTTCAAGACGGAAGCGTGACGGGTCATTACTGGAAGACGAAGAAGGACAAGGGCGATACGAGCGAGCTCAAGAGCTTCTCCTCGACCTATGTCGGCTCCGATTCGCTTGCCGAGCTCATGGCGGAGCACCCCGATACCAAGTACATCGTCAACACCAACGATCCCGATTTTTGGGGCGACTTGGCGATGAGTGTGCTTCCGACGATCGCCCTTATCGCCATCATGTTCTACTTTATGCGCCAGATGATGGGCGCCAACAGCAGGAACATGCAGTTTGGCAAGACCAACGCCAAGACCAACGAGGCCACACGCCCCAAGGTCAAGTTCGAAGACGTTGCCGGCGTGGACGAGGCAGTCGAGGAGCTCGAGGAGATCCGTGACTTTTTGAGCGATCCGGATCGCTATCGCAAGCTGGGCGCCAAGATCCCGCGTGGCGTGTTGCTGGTTGGCCCTCCGGGCACCGGTAAAACGCTGCTGGCCAAGGCCGTTGCCGGCGAGGCGGGCGTGCCGTTCTTTAGCATCTCGGGTTCCGACTTTGTCGAGATGTTCGTAGGTGTCGGCGCCAGCCGTGTGCGTGACCTCTTTAAGGAGGCCAAGTCCCAGGCCCCGTCGATCATCTTCATCGATGAGATCGATGCCGTGGGACGTCAGCGCGGAGCTGGCTTGGGCGGCGGTCACGACGAGCGCGAGCAGACGCTCAACCAGCTGCTGGTCGAGATGGACGGCTTTGAGGAAAGCGAGTCGGTCATCCTGATCGCTGCGACCAACCGTCCTGACATCCTGGATCCGGCATTGCTGCGTCCCGGCCGTTTTGACCGTCAGGTTACGGTCGACCGTCCGGATGTGAAGGGCCGCGAGCAGATCTTGCGCGTGCATGCCGAGAACAAGCCGATGGACGAGGACGTTAAGTTTGAGAAGCTCGCCCAGATGACCGTTGGCTTTACTGGTGCCGATTTGGCGAACCTGCTCAACGAGTCTGCGCTGCTGGCCGCCCGCCGTCATCGTTCCGTGATCTCGATGGACGAGGTCGAGGAATCGATGGAGCGCGTGATTGCCGGACCGCAGCGCAAGGGTCGCGTGATGACCGAGGCCGAGCGCACCACGATTGCCTACCACGAGAGCGGTCACGCCCTGGTGGGCCACATCCTGGAGCACTCCGATCCGGTCCACAAGATTTCGATCGTCAGCCGCGGTCAGGCTCTGGGCTACACGCTGCAGCTTCCGCAGGAGGACCACTTCCTCAAGACCAAGAACGAGATGCTCGACGAGCTCGCCGTGTTCTTGGGCGGTCGCGTTGCCGAGGAGCTCATGTGCGATGACATTACGTCGGGCGCGAGCAACGATCTGGAGCGCGCAACCAAGATGGCGCGCGAGATGGTCACGCGCTTGGGCATGAGCGAGGAGCTGGGCACGCAAGTGTTTGGCGAGGCGCAACATCAGGTGTTCCTTGGTCGCGATTACGCCGATCACCAGGATTACTCCGAGGAGACGGCGCGCCGCATCGATATCGAGGTTCAGCGCATTATGCGTGAGGCCCATCGTCGTGCGGTCGAGATCCTGGACGCCCGTCGCGATCAGCTCGATCTGATGGCGAAGGTGCTGCTTGAGCGCGAGACCGTCGAAGGCGACGCCGTGAACGCCCTGCTCGACAACGAGTGGGAGGCCTACCTTGAGCGCGAGGACGATATCCTGGCGGCCAAGGAGGAGCGCAATGCCAAGGCGGCCGGCATGCCGACCAAGAAGCGCGCGCCTCGTATGAGCGAGGAGGAGCTGGCGGCTGATGCCGCGGCCTTTGCGCAGGCGGCCATGCAGGAGGATGCCGAAGCCGCATCCGATGGTGCTGACGATGACCATGCCGTCAATGCCGGTGCCGACACCGACGCCGACAAATAGTCCTTGTAACAAAAGCCTCCGCGGGGAAACTTGTGGAGGCTTTTTCTTTTGAGCGATATGGGGCCGTCTGTTGATTGGGGACAGACTTAAATGAGCGTTTTCACGCATTTAAGTCTGTCCCCAATCAACATTGCTGCGGCGCTTTGCCCGACTAAAGCGTACAATAGCGCCTATGCGGAAGGGGAACAGATGATCAACGAAACTATGTATGCTCGCGGTGCGGAAAGCTCCATCATCCGTGAGATTTTTAGCTATGGCCTTGAGCGCAAGGCGCAGATCGGTGCGGAAAACGTATTCGATTTTTCGCTGGGCAATCCGAGCGTTCCGGCGCCCGCTGCTGTGGCTGAGTCGATTAAGAAGGCCCTGGAGCTGCCGAGCGACCAGCTGCACGGCTACACGCCCGCACCGGGCCTGCCGCAATGTCGTGCCGCTGTGGCCGAATCGCTCAACCGCCGCTTTGGCACGAGCTATGAGGGCAAAGACGTATTTATGACGGTGGGTGCCGCGGCTTCGCTCACCTGCACGCTCAACGCCGTTACGAACCCGGGCGACGAGGTTATTGTTATCGCCCCGTACTTTCCGGAGTATCGCGTTTGGATTGAGAAGGCCGGCTGTACGTGTGTTGAGGCGCTCGCCGATGAAGATACGTTCCAGCTGAGCGTGGACAACGTGCTCAAGGCGATCAGCGATAAGACGGCGGCCGTCATCATTGACTCTCCCAACAATCCGACCGGTGCCGTATATACATGCGACACGCTGACGCGACTGGCCAATGCTCTGCGCGAGGCCAACACTCAGCGCGATCCCGAGAATCCGATCATGCTCATCTCGGATGAGCCGTACCGCGAGATCGTGTACGGTGCCGAGGTGCCTTGGGTGCCCTCGATCTACGAGAACACCGTGGTGTGCTACTCGTATTCCAAGTCGCTGTCGCTACCGGGCGAGCGCGTGGGCTGGATCTTGGTTCCCAACACCAATCCGCAGGCTGCCCGTCTGATGCCGGCTGTTGCGGGTGCTGCCCGTACGCTGGGTTTTGTATGCGCACCGGCACTCTTCCAGCGCGTGATCATCGATTGCATCGATGAGCCGAGTGACGTTGAGGCCTATGCACGCAACCGCACCGCGCTTACCAACGCACTAGCGGAGTACGGCTACACCTATGTTGAGCCGGATGGCGCGTTCTACCTATGGGTGAAAGCGTTGGAGCCCGATGCGAATGCGTTTTGCGAGCGCGCAAAGAAGTATGAGTTGCTTGCGGTTCCCTCGGACAGCTTTGGTATGCCGGGTTGGTTCCGCCTGGGCTATTGCGTGAGTTACGAAACGATTGTCAATTCGCTACCCGCTTGGAAACAGTTGGCGGACGAGTATCGTTAAAAGTAAAGCGCTCTGCCTACAATGTTTTACGTGAAACGGGGTTTGGTGTTAAGCCGGACCCCGTTGCCATGGACGTTGTGTCTTTGGGATGGAGTGGTTTTACGACTATCGAAGGCTATGCGTACAATGAATATAAGCGACGGCCGTGCCAGATAAGGAGACCTGATGCCCTACCTGCTTTCTTGTGACATTCATACCCATACGATGTTCTCTGCGCATGCATATTCGACCATTGAGGAGAATGTGTACTGGGCGGCAGAGCGTGGTCTGCAGGTGCTCGGATCTGCCGACCATTTGAGCTCTATGGTTACGGCTTGCCCCAATGACCTGCGCAGTTACCAGTTCTTTATCAACCAGGATATCTGGCCGCGCATTTGGAGCGGCGTGCTGGTGCTGCGTGGTGCCGAGGCCGATATCGTTTCGCTGGACGGAAGCCTGTTTGGCGAGGACACTCCTGTCACGCTCGATATTGCCGGCGATTCGTACAGCCGTCAGCATTCGCTGTTCGATTTGGTTACGCGTAATTTGGATTATTTGGTTGCGAGCGTGCATAATCCGCAGATTGCTGAGGGCGCGACGCTGGCCCAGACGACCGAGATGTATATCAATGCCCTGGAGCACCCCAAGGTGTTCATGCTGGGTCACACGGGGCGTTCGGGCGTGCCGTTCGATATCGACGAGGTGCTGTTGGCAGCTAAGGCCAAGCACAAGATTATCGAGATCAACAACCATAGTCTTGAACACGGTGTCGACACTGAGCATTGGGCCGTATGCCGCAAGATCGCCGAGCGCTGCGCCGAGCTGGGCGTGGGCATTGGCGTGTCAACCGATGCCCACATTGGCATGGCCATTGGCAAGCTCGATCACGCGCGCAAGATGCTCGACGAGATTCACTTCCCACTGGATTTGATCGTGACGCGCGACCGCGAGACGCTGCTGTGCGAGATGGCGGCAGCCGGCGTGTGCGATCTGCGCAATGGGATGTAGCGGAGTTTATAAACCAAGCGAAGGGGGCGGCCCAGGCGGGTCGCCCCCTTTCTTGTCCCAAAAATCTACTGAGGTTGGTTAGCGGCGTTCGAGGACCGCTACGGTTTCGGTGTGGTCGGTGTGAGGGAACATGTCGACGGGCGTGATCTTGAGCAGGCGATAGCCTCCGTCGAGGAGCTGGTGCAGGTCGCGCTCTTGGGTCACGGGGTTGCAGCTGATATAGGTGATGCGGCGCGGCTTAAGTGCGCAGGCAGCTTCGAGGAACTCGGGCGTGGAGCCGGCGCGCGGCGGGTCGATGGAAAGAACGTCGACGCGTTCGTTGTTGTCGGCGGCATCCAGGATGTAGTCGGTGGCGTCGTCGGCCATAAACCAAGCACTGCGGGTGAGGCCGTTGAGCTCGGCATTGCGACGTGCGTCGGCAATGCCCGCCGGGTTGCGCTCAACGCCGAGCAGCATAATGCCGATACCCTTGTTCTGGGCATCTTTAGCTGCGCAAAGACCGATGGTACCGCTGCCACAGTAGGCATCCATGAGCACATCGCCCTGGTGCAAATCCATGCCGTCGATAGCGAGCTGATAGAGCAGCTCGGTCTGTTGCGGGTTGGTCTGATAAAACGCGGTGGGGGAGATGTCGAATTCGCAGCCGAGCAGCTGGTCGCGCATGCATTCGGCGCCATACACGATGCGGGTTTCCTCGCCGAGGATGGCGTTGCCGGGGCGTCCGTTGATGTTTTGGGCGACGGTGACGATGCGCGGATCGAGTGCGGCGACAGCCTCAAAGAACTCCTGCGCATGCGGCAAGTCGCGCTGAGCGGTCACGAGCGTGACCATGACCTGGTCGGTACGCCAACCGCAGCGGACGACGGCATAGCGAAGCAAACCAAGATGCTTGTCCTCATTAAAGGCGGGAATATGCAGCCGCTCAGCTTCGCGTGCGATGCCGTTGAGAATCTGACGGGCGCCCGGTGCCTCGACGGGGCATTCGGGTACGGCAACGATCTTGTGCGTGCCGCGCTCAAAGAAACCGCAACGGACAGCGCCCTCCTTACCGGGAGCAAAGGGAGTGGCGGCCTTATGGCGAAAACCGCGCGGCGCAGGATATTTGCCCGGGTCGCCCAGGGTGACACCCATGCCACGAATAGGATCTACAGCAATGCCCTCACGCTCACAAAGCGAAGCAAAAAGCTCCTCCATAGCAGCCTGCTTAGCTGCCAACTGCTTTTTATAAGGACGATTGAGCGCCGTGCATCCGCCACAAGCTCTCATGATGGAACAGGGAGACTTGGGATCCACAGCCTTACGCGCAGGCGAAACCGGATCTTTATGCGGACGCTTGGAGCGAGTCTGAGACGCTTTGTCTCCACCTCGACGAGAGTCAGAACGCTTGGTCTTAGCCCTGCTCTTGGTCGATTTGCTTTTTGCAGCTTTAGAAGACTTGGATTTCGTAGAAGATTTCTCCTCCTTCGACCCCTCAACCGCCTCCACCAAAGCACGACGAGCCCTACGCTCCGCATGAGATTCTGCCATCAATAACTCCACTTATTCATGAATTAAAGCTGCAAGTATTGTACCGTGCCAAGCCAGCAGACGATATACAAGCGGTTTATTCGTGTCAGTGATAAGCCCAACGACGGTTGCCCGCCGCGTGAGGGGTGTGGGGGTTAAGTTTATCGCGAGTTCCGCACGAACAGGAGGCCACTTAATGTGGCCTCCGTCGTGAGCAGGACTGTAGAGCAGGAAACTTAACCCCCACACCCCTCACGCGACGGGCAAACTCGCCTTGTGCTCTATCACGCTAAAGTGTATGATTCTGAACGTTACACGACTCACTTTACTTAACTAAAGTGCCACCAAGGGGGAATACCATGAATACCGATATGTCTCGTCGTCAGTTTGTTGGTCTAGCCGGTTCGCTCGCTACGGTTCTAGGTCTTGGCCTGGTAGGCTGCGGTGGTGGTGCCGGTAAGGGTTCCGCTGCCGGTTCTGCTGCAGCCAAGGATGTGAAGGGCGCTGCGGAGTCCAAGAAGCTCGTGGTGGGCTTTGACAAGTCCTATCCTCCGTACGGCTTTGTGGGCGACGACGGAGAGTACACTGGTTTTGACCTCGATCTGGCCAAGGTTGTTGCCGATAAGCAGGGCTGGGAGGTCAAATACGAGGCCATCGACTGGGATGCCAAGGATACGCTGCTTAACTCGGGCGCCATCAACTGCATCTGGAACGGCTTTACCATGGAGGGTCGCGAGGACGACTACACGTTCTCCGAGCCGTACATGCTCAACGAGCAGGTGCTGGTGGTAAAGAAGGATGCAGGCATCAAGAGCTGGGACGATCTTGCCGGCAAGACCGTGATTACCCAGACCGATTCCGCTGCGCAGGATGTGCTCGAGGGCGAACAGAAGGATCTGGCGGCGACGTTTGCCACGCTCGACACGATCGGCGAGTACAACACGGCCTTTATGCAGCTCGAGAGCGGCGCGGTCGATGCCGTGGCTTGCGACCTTTCGATTGCCCAGTATCAGCTTGCCGCCAAGCCCGATGCTTATACGCAGCTTGATGAGCCGCTGTCCAGCGAGCACTACGCCGTCGGCTTTAAGAAGGGCGACACCAAGTCGGCCGACGCCGTGACCGAGTCGCTCAAGGCACTCTACGATGACGGTACGGTTAAGGATCTCTGCGACAAGTATTCAAGCTATGGTCTATCTTTCGATAATTGGGTGCTCAAGTAATGTCTATTCAGGTCATGATGCAGATGCTTGGCCAGGGATTCTTGGTCAGTTTGCAGCTGTTTGTACTGACGCTGCTCGGGTCGATTCCGCTGGGAATCCCCGTGGCGTTTATGCGCATGAGCAAAATCGTGCCGCTTCGCTGGATTGCGCGCATCTACATTTCGGTCATGCGCGGTACGCCGCTCATGCTGCAGATGTTTGCCATCTACTTTGCCCCGTACTACGTGTTTGGCATTTCGCTCACGCCCGATTCCAAGTGGACGGCGTGCGTCGTGGCGTTCATCATCAACTACGCCGGTTACTTTGCCGAGATCTATCGCTCGGGCCTGCAGTCCATTCCGCGTGGTCAATACGAGGCAGCCGAGGTGCTGGGCTACTCGCGCGTGCAGACGTTTCTGTATATCGTGATGCCGCAGGTCGCCAAGCGTATTCTGCCGGCGATGGGCAACGAGATCATCACGCTGGTCAAGGACACGTCGCTGGCGTTTGCCATTGGCGTGGGTGAGATGTTCTCGACGGCCAAGGCGCTGGTCGCCTCGCAGGTGAGCATGGTGCCGTTTGCGATCGCGGCGCTGATCTACTGGATTTTTAACTTTGTGGTCGAGATGCTGCTGGGCGCCGCCGAAAAGAAGCTGGACTATTATCATGACTAACTCAGTGATGAAAATCGAAAGCGCGCGCAAGGCGTTTGGCGGCAATGAGGTGCTCAAGGATATTTCGCTCGAGGTCAAGCGTGGCGAGGTCGTGGCGATTATCGGGCCTTCGGGTGGCGGCAAGTCCACGCTGCTGCGGTGTGCCACGCTGCTCGAGACACTCGACGGAGGCTCGCTCTCGTTTGGTGACCTTGCCGTTGCGACGGATGCGGGTTCGGGCGCGGTCTATGCGAAGGGCGATGTGCCCAAGCGGGCACGCTCGCGATTCGGCTTGGTGTTCCAAAATTACAACCTGTTCCCGCACTATACCGTGATGAAAAACATCATCGACGCGCCGATCCGCGTGCTTAAGCGCCCGCGCGAGCAGGCGGAAGCTCGTGCGCGCGAGTTGATCGCGCAGATGGGGCTTACGGGCAACGAGAACAAGGTTCCGTGTGAGCTTTCGGGCGGTCAGCAACAGCGCGTGAGTATTGCCCGCGCCCTGGCGCTCGATCCGGAAATCTTATTCTTTGACGAGCCAACCTCGGCACTCGATCCCGAGCTGACGGCCGAGGTGCTGCATGTCATTAAAGACCTTGCCGCGCAGAATATGACGATGGTGATCGTGACCCACGCGATGCAGTTTGCGCGCGATGTTGCCGACCGCGTGGTCTTTATGGATGGCGGCCGCATTGTCGAGGAGGGTCCTGCCGAGCAGGTCATCGACCATCCGCGTGAGCAGCGCACCCGTGAGTTCTTGAGCCGTATCGAGGGATAGGCTCAGGTATTTACTCAACTATTAATTGAGGCGAAGCCGTCGCAGGTCTTACGGTCTGTGGCGGCTTTTTGTTTGCATCGACGGGGTTCAATAATCGCCTCACAAGCTTGTCTCTTCCTCTCGCCGCCTGTATTCATACGTGCGCCGAAAGGTATGCATGGACGGCCGCCCGTGAGGGTAGTGTGGTGGCATAGGACATTTGGAGGGTGAGTCGGCTCGGCTGCCGACCATGCTGCTCCCGGGACGGCATCGACCGCGAACTCTCCCCGTTGGCGTCGCGCATCGCGCGCGACCCTGCAAGGAGGTCATCATGGGTGCTCCCAAGACCGGCAACGTAAGGAACGTGGTGCTCGTAGGCCAAGGCGGGGTGGGCAAGACTTCACTCGCCGAGGCCATGCTCCACCTTTCTGGTAAGACCGCCCGCCTGGGCGGCCACGACGGCACCAAGCCCACGCTCGACTATGACCCCGAAGAGGTCAAGCGTTCATTCTCCATCTCGACGACCATCGCGCCGATCGATTGGAAGGGCGCCCGCATCAACGTGCTCGATGCCCCGTGCTACCCCGATTTTATCGGCGACGCCTTTGCCGCGATGAGCGTCTGCGAGACGGCGCTGTTTGTGGTCGACGCCGAGGCCGGCCCGCAGCCGACGACGGTTAAGCTCTGGTATGCCGCCGAGGACCTGCGCCTGGCGCGTGCGGTGTTCGTGAACCGCCTGTCGCGCTCCGAGGCCAGCTTTGCGACCACGATGGACCTGCTGCAGGAGCGCTTTGGCACGCGCCTAGGCGCCGTGACCCTCCCCTGGGGCGAGGGCGAGGACTTTGACGGCATCATCGACCTGGTGCGCATGAAGGCGCGCCATTGCAACGGCACCGAGGCCGTTGAGTCGGAGATCCCCGAGGAGTATCGTGCCCAGGCTGAGGAGGCCCACGACCATCTGTGCGAGTTGGTGGCCGAGGCCGACGATGAGCTGATGATGAAGTATTTGGAAGGCGAGGAGACGCTGACGCAGGAGGAGCTTGAAGGCCTGCTGTCGAAGGCGATCGCCGAGCGCATCTTTGTGCCGGTCTTTGCGGGCGATTGCATCAAGGAGCAGGGCGTCAACTCGCTGATGGACGACATCGCCACATACTTCCCGGCGCCGACGGACTACGGCGAGATGCCGCTCATCGACGGCGATTCGCTTAAGATCTCGAGTGACGATGACCGTCCGGTGGCCTTTGTGTTTAAGACCCTGGCCGATCCGCAGCAGGGCCGCATCAGCTTTATCAAGGTGCTGACGGGTACGCTTGAGCCGGGTCTTGAGCTGATCAACGCGCGTACCCGCAAGAGCGATCGTCTGGCCCACCTGTATGTGATGTGCGGCCGTGACATGACCGAGGTCGGTCACGCCTATGCCGGTGACATCATCGTGGCGCCCAAGCTGGCTGCCGAGACGGGTGACACACTCTCCATTACCGGTAAGGTCGAGGCGGCGGCGTTTAAGTTCCCCAACTCGCAGTACCGCATTGCCATCGAGGCCGAGAACCGTGGCGACGAAGAGAAGCTCTATACGTTTATCGAGAAGGCGTGCAAGGCTGATCCGACCATGAGCATCGATCGTGACGAGGAGACCGGCCAGACCATCATTTCGGCGGTGGGTGAGGCGCAGGTTTCGGTGCTGCTCAACCGTTTGGAGGATCGCACCAAAGTCGTGGCCAAGAGCGTGCCGATCCGCATTCCGTATCGCGAGACCATTCGCCGTACGGCAAGTGCCCAGGGCCGCCATAAGAAGCAGACCGGCGGCGCCGGTCAGTACGGCGACTGCTGGCTGCGCGTGGAGCCGCTCATTGGGCCTGACGGCACGAGCGACGGCTATGAGTTTGTGGACGAGGTCGTGGGCGGCCGCATTCCGCGCTCGCTGATTCCCGCCGTGGACAAGGGCGTCCAGGAGACCATGAAGGACGGTATTATTGCCGGCTACCCGCTTACGGGCATTCGCGTGGCTGTGTACGACGGTTCGTATCACAGCGTCGACTCCAACGAGATGGCGTTTCGCGCGGCGGCTCGCATCGGCCTGCGCAAGGCATGCGCCGATGCCGATCCGGTGGTGCTGGAGCCCATCGAGGAAATCACGGTGACTATCCCCGAGAGCTACGCCGGCGCCGTGATGGGCGACATCTCGGCATCGCGCGGTCGCGTGACGGGCATGGAGACCGATGAGCGCGGCGACACCGTGGTCATCGCCCAGGCACCTCTCGCCGAGCTGACGGATTACTCGACGCGCCTGCGCTCTATCACGCGCGGCACGGGTGACTTTACCATGAAGCCCGCTGGCTACGAGCAGGTTCCCTACGATGTTCAGGCCAAGCTGGTCGAGCGCTATGAGGAGGGCCGCGCCAAGTAGCGTGTGGTTTTGCCTGCAATGTGGACGCTGACGAAAAGGCCGCCCTGGGTAATCCAGGGCGGCCTTTTTTGATCCCATGGGGACGGAGGAAAACGAATCATTTTTGGGTTACGGGCGGTGCGGTCGGCACTAGTCTCCGGATGCCTGGTTGCGGCCGGTGGCGTAGTCGATCTGCACGTGCGGCTGCAGGTTGTAGCAGTACACGTGGAAGCAGAGGGTCTTGCCGTGGTCCTCGACCGATTGCGCCTCAAGGCGCACGCCGCGGCAGACAAGTTCCTCTTCGTTATACATGGGTGTGACGCGATAGAGCACGTGGTTGCCCGTCTCGCGGATGTAGCCGAGAATCTGCTCCTCAAACGGCAGCATGCCTGTCTCGTTGAGATAACGCGTGCCGGTGAGGAGATTCTTGCGGTTGGCGTTTTCGCCGCAGAGCGACCAGGCGATGAGATGGCAGCGGTTGTAGAGGCTCTGGCCCGGAATAAAGTCGTAGCGCTGCTGGCGCCATCCAGCGGGATGGATACGCGAGATATCGCCGCGCTCGCCTTGACCGAGTGATTCGGGGCCCACGCAGGCGAGCGCTTTGCGGGTGCGGCCCAGGCTGTCAAGCTTGGAGAACTTCTTAAAGCAACCCTCTTCTGTAGCGCGCTCGTATTCATCGAGCGTGAATGATGGTGTGCCGAGCGGGTGCGTGCTGTCGGCGCGCAGGGCAACGTAGGGGTTGCCGGCGTAGTCGGGAATGCTGCTGAGATAAACACCGCGGGCGCGGTTGAGGTCGGGGTTTTCGACCTCGTCGATGGGGGTGGCGGCGCTGTCCGCGGAAGCGCCGTCGCCGGTGTCGGTTGCGGCGGAATCGGAGCCATCGCCAGAGTCCTGGCTGTTTTGAGGGTCCGGGGAGCTCGCCGTTCCTGATTCGAGCCGATCGACCAGGTCCGCCTCGTCGTCGGTGCGGCTGGGACTTTCGTTTTGTTTTTCGGCCAGAGCTGCCGCCTGTTCATCACTTTGCGGCGACAACAACTTGGGCGCTCCGTCGAGCGACCCTGTGAACAGCGCAAACCCCAGCACCACGGCGGCGCCGATGGAAAGTACTTGCTTGTAGGCGGACTTGCGCGACATTGCGGCTCCTGGATGGACGGTTGGGAATCTACCAGTCTAGCAGGAGCCGACAGGGGCCGCTCCACCGAACAAATACTCAAGATTTGGGACAAACGCTACGGATTCATTTGCCTCATATGGAGCTGCGGCGGTTGTGAATGTGGGGCCATTCGGCGTTTCCCCAGATAAAACCCGCCAAAATAAACCTGTCCCTTATTGGCGGGTCAGTTAACGCAGTGCAGGTTGAGCATATGCGAGCGAGCGGTCTCCGGGTGCGGTAAGGTGACGTGAAACAAGCGGGCGCTGACCTTTTGGTCGCGCCCGTGAAGTTGAACGTCAGATTGCCGTGTCCGGAGCCCGCGCAGCGCCGAGCAGTTACGCCGTTTGTAAAACGGCGTAACCTAAAGGTTCATGTTGCCGTGAATGTAGGGGGTGACCTCGGGGGAGATATGGTCGCAGCCCAGCTCGCGCAGCGCGGACTCGATGGCGGCGGGCAGCAGGGTCTTGCCCTTGTCGTCGACGGCGGCACCGCCGAGGGTGGCAATCTTGGCGACATCTGCGGGTGCGGCCTCGATATGCATGCAGCCGCCGACCAAGCGCGCGCGTACCTGTGCCAGATCAAGATCGTGCAGGTAATCCTCGCAGGCGCGGATTAAATCGACTTTCTCGCGCGTAAGCTCCTCGCCCGTGGGGACGCGGGTGGCAAGACATGCTCCCGCCGGTAGGTTCCAAACGGGATAGCCCCATGCGCGCAGCAGCTCGCGCTCTTCGTCCTTGGTAAAGCCGACCTCCATAAGGGGTGAGCGTACGCCGAGCTCTTCTGCCGCGCGCATGCCGGGGCGGTAGTCACCGCGATCGCTTGCATTGCTGCCATCGATGACGGTGGGAAAGCCGAGCGACTTGGCGTGGTTGACGATGGCGGTAAAGCCGGCGTGCTTGCAGTGGTAGCAGCGATTAGCATCGTTGCAGGCTACTTGGGGGAGCTGCAGCTGATCCACCGAAAGATTGAGCACGGGGAGCTTAAAATGCGGCCCCTCATTGGCCTGCCCATCAACGGACTGCTCAAACGAAGCCTGCTCGGGCGTGCCGATGAGCGGCGTGGTGAGATGGACGAGAAGAGTATTGGTAGGCATGACGCGGGCGCATACGGCGGCCAAAAAGCTGCTGTCAACGCCGCCGGAAAACCCGATAGCCACGCGCCCGTATGCCAAAAGCAGCTGCTCGAGCGCCGATAGCTTGTCTTGAAGCTCCTCTGCGGGTGCCGTGGTGTCTAAAATCATGAAACGTTCCTTATCGTTGAGTACTCGATCGAAAACTATAATCCTAATGCGTTACTTGCCATAAGACTTCTATCTGTGTAACGAAAGTGCAATATGGTATATACGTTATATACAAGTTGCCAAATGCGGTAGAGTTGCAGCAACGCGACAGCGAGAGTCGATGGGGGACCGATATGATCAAGGCTGTTATTTTTGACATGGATGGAACGCTGGTCGATACCGAGCGTTTGGGGATTAAGGCCTGGAAGGCAGGCGCCGCTGAGCTGGGGCTCGCGATTGATGAAGCGCTGATCCATCAGTTTATCGGCCGCACGCTGCCCGATGTTATGGACATCCTCGATAAGCATTATGGCAGCCACGAAACCACCGAGGCGATCTATCGTCGCCACAAGGAGATTCGCGACGAGATGGTCAAGACCGAACTGGAACTTAAGGCCGGCGCCGCCGAGTGCCTAGACGAGCTGCTAGCTGCGGGCTATCACGTGGGCCTAGCGACGTCGTCGCGCCTCGTTACGGCCGAGCGCAACCTTAAGATGGTCGGTCTTTTTGACAAGTTTGAAACGGTAACGTGTGGCGAGGACGTCGTGCACGGCAAGCCCGACCCCGAGATGTATCTGCTCGCCTGCGAGCGTGCGGGCTTTGCCCCCGAGGAGTGCGCCGTGGTCGAGGATTCGCGCAATGGTTGCGTCTCGGGCATCACGGCCGGCTGCCACGTCTTTGCCGTCCCCGATATTGTGCCGCTGCCGCAGGACGTGGTGGATGGCTGCGAGGCCGTGCTCGATACGTTGTTCGACCTGGCGGCGGCAATCAAGACTGTGCGCTAGAAAATTGCGGCGTTGAAACGAGCGATTGCTCACGTTTGCGCTTAAGCAAAAGGGGTCCGGCAATGGTCGGGCCCCTTTTGCTTAAGCGACGACTTAGCATACTCGCGGGCGTGCTATAGATACGCACCGAGGTTGATGGCCGTGGCGTCGGTCTGGCTGCTTGCCTGGGTGCTGGCGCGTTCCAGTAGGAACGGACGTACCAGTTCTTGGCGGTTGATATCCTCGGCGGCGACTGCGGTGACGGTACGCACTGCGGAGCCGACACGGATATGCTTGATCTTTGCCGGGGCCTTGTTCTCGATTTGCTCCATCAGCAGTTGGACACCCTTGCGGCCAATCTCGTAGCCCGGGGGCGCTACCGTAGTGAGCGGGACCGATCCGCTCCAAGCGAGCGGGTTGCCGTCGCATCCGGCCACGCGTACTTGCCCGGGGACAGAGATGCCCTTGTCGACCAGTGCCGAAACGACACCCGAGGCCAACACATCGGTCAGGCCGACGACAAAATCGGGACGTTCGTCCGCGGGGCGCTCGGCGATTTGGGCACCGATGCCGTAGCCGTCGGCAGCGGTATTCCATTCGCCGGCGTCGATGACTTCGATCTTGATATCGGGGTGCAGGGCGAGCGCCTTATGAATGCCAAGGACGCGCAGGGTGAGTTGCATAAATGCTGCTCGGCCGACGACGACAATATGGTGCGCGCCGCGGGCGATGGCAAGTTCGGCAATGATGCGACCCTGGGCCTCATTGTCGGCCGCTACGTAGTAGCCGGGCTCGGAGCAATGGATGTCCAGATGGACGATCGGCACGGGCATCTTGGTCATGGCGGGGTGCCAGTCGGGGGATGCCATGGGCTGAACCATGACGCCGGACATCTGGGTGCCCATAAAGTAGCGCAGGTAATGGTCCTCGAGAATATCGTCGTTATCGGCGTTGGCGATGAGCAAGTCGTAGCCGTGCTTGCGGGCCTCGTTGTGGGCGCCGCTGGCGATTTGGAGCGAAAAGCCGTGATCGAGACGGGGGAGCACCAGGCCAAAGGACTTGGTGGCGCCGCCCGCGAGCTGACGGGCGCTTTGGTTGGGCAGGTAGCCAAGGCGACTGATGGTCTCGTTGATGAGCTTGAGGGTCTCGGGGCGCAACTTTTCGGGATGGTTGAGCGCGTTGGAAACCGTGCCCAGCGAAACCCCGGCCTCGCGCGCGACGTCGCTGATTTTTACCTTTGCCATAGCGGCCCCTTTGATGCGTTTCAAGTACAAGCCAGATTGTAGCATCCCAAACCTACCAAAGAGGGATAGGTTTATTTTGGCAGGTTTTATCTGGGGAAACGCTGTTGCCAGCTCAAACCACCACGAAGGGGACAGGTGCTTTTGTGGTGGTTTGGACCGGCTGGACGTGTGTGCATCGGGTGGTATCTAAGTTGAGATACCACTTCTGGTATATCAGCTTGCGTTTGCGTGAGTACAATACTCGAACGTTATACGTCTCAGCGCCCCCTGTGCGTGGACGTCTTGCAGTCACGCGAACGAAGGGATTTATCCTATGTGCGGAATCGTCGGCTACACCGGCTCTGATATTGCAAAGAACATCCTGGTCACGGGCCTCAAGCGTATGGAGTATCGCGGCTATGACTCCTCGGGCGTCGCGCTCGAGGTGGGCGAGGGCGCCGCGGCGCACCTCGACGTCATCCGCCGCGTGGGCAAGGTCGCGGGCCTGGAGAGCGAGCTTTCCAACATCGACAGCGACGCTACCTGCGGTATCGGCCACACCCGTTGGGCCACCCACGGCAAGCCCTCCGTCGTTAACGCTCACCCCCACACCAGCTGCGACGGTCGTATCGCCATCGTCCACAACGGCATCATCGAGAACTTCGCCGAGCTGCGCGAAGAGCTGGAGGGTCGCGGCCACCACTTTAAGAGCGAGACCGATACCGAGGTCTTCGCGCATCTGATCGAAGAGGCTTATGCCGAGACGCACGACCTGATGGCCTCCGTGCGCGAGGCGTGCACCCACGTGGTCGGTGCCTATGGTCTGGCCGCCGTGTGCGCTGACGAGCCCGGCGTGATCGCCGTGGCCCGCAAGGATTCCCCGATCGTGGTCGGCGCGGGCGAGACCGGCGCCTATGTCGCCTCCGACGTCATCGCGCTCATCGACGCCACCCGCGATGTCGTGGTGCTCGAGGACGGTCAGTTTGCCAAGCTTACGCCCGCAGGCGTCGAGTACACCGACGAGGCCGGCAACGTTATCGAGCCCAAGGTCACCCACATCGACTGGGACCTGGACATGGCAGAAAAGGGCGGTTATCCCGACTTTATGCTCAAGGAGATCCACGAGCAGCCGCGCGTCGTGCGCGACACGCTGGTGGGCCGCATGACGCCGGCCGGCGAGCTCGACATCGACGAGCTGGGCCTTTCGCTCGAGGAGCTCAACGACATCGACCGCGTCTACGTGATCGCTTGCGGCACCAGCTATCACGCTGGCCTCATTGCCAAGAATCTCATTGAGGGCTGGGCTCGCATCCCCACCGAGGTGGAGGCGGCCAGCGAGTTCCGTTATCGCAACCCCATCATTACGCCGACGACGCTTGTCGTTGCCGTGTCCCAGTCGGGCGAGACGGCCGATACCCTTGCCGCCATTCGCGATGCGCGCATCAAGGGTGCCAAGGTCTTCGGCATCACCAACGTGGTGGGCAGCCCCGTGGCGCGTGAGAGCGACGGCGTCATCTACACCAAGGCCAACAAGGAGATCGCGGTCGCCTCGACCAAGAGCTTCATCGGCCAGGTCGTGAGCCTTACGCTTTTGGCTCTGCTGCTGGCGCAGGTCAAGTACCGCTTGACCACCAAGCAGGCGCGCATGCTGTTCCGCGAGCTTTCCGATACGGCCGAGCAGATCCAGTGGATTTTGGATACCCAAACCGAGGCCGTGCATGAGGCCGCCCTGCTGTGCAAGGACGCGCAGTCGGCGCTGTTCGTGGGCCGTGGCATGGGTGCCGCTATTTCCTACGAGGGCGCGCTCAAGCTCAAAGAGGTCAGCTACCTGCACGCCGAGGCCTACGCCGCCGGTGAGATGAAGCACGGCCCCATCGCGCTGATCGACCCGGGCTTCCCTGTCATCGCCGTGGCCACCAAGAGTGCCACCTACGACAAGACCGTGTCGAACCTCATGGAGTGCAAGGCGCGCGGCGCCAAGGTCATCGTCGTTGCCACCGAGGGCGATGAGGAGATCAACAAGATCGCCGACTGCATTATCCGCGTGCCAGCAGTCCGCGACGTGTTCAGCCCCATCACGGCGAGCGTCCCGCTGCAGCTGCTCGCCCGCGAGGTCGCCATCCTGCGCGGCTGCGACGTCGACCAACCCCGAAACCTGGCGAAAAGCGTCACGGTCGAGTAGTTGGTTCCGCCGTTCTAGCGACTAAGGCCCGGCTCCGCATCAAGACGGAGCCGGGCCTTGTTGCATTTGCTCGGATAAAACCTGCCAAAATAAACCTGTCCCTTTTTGGCAGGTTAGCGGAGCTTGCTGGTCTCGAAGTACTCGGGGAACTGGTCCAGAACCTCGGTTTGATTGCGGAACATCATGTGCAGGTGCTTGCTGACCAAAAAGCTCGCTTCGATGGGGTCGCGACCGGCGATAGCGCGGCGAATCTGCTTGTGCTCGTTCACGATGTCCTGATTGTCGAGAACCTGCGTGGCGGCGCGCAGCCAGCGGAAGCGCTCCAGGTCGGCATTGGTCTCTTCGAGCCACGACCACACGGTGCTGCGACATGCGATGCTAAAAATCATGTGATGCATGAGGTTGTCGCTCAAAAAGAAGCCGATGCGATCCTCCTCGGCCATGGCCTTTTCCTGCAGCACGATGGCGCGGTCGAGCTGCTCGATGCCGGCCGACGTGGCGCGCGCACAGCACTCCACAATCACCTGCTTTTCCAGATGCTCGCGGATGTAACAGGCACTCTCGGCAAGGGTGAGGTTGATGGGCGAGACGTAGGTGCCGCTCTGGGGCACGGTGCGCACCAGGCCTTCCTGCGCCAAGCGAACCAAAGCCTCGCGCACGGGCGTGCGACCCATGTCCAGGTCATCGCAAAGCTGCTTGACGCCCAGCTTTTCGCCCGGCTTGTAGTCCAGGTAGACGATTTTGCGTCGAATGGTGTGGTAGGACTGGTCCTGTAGGCTCGTTTCCTGCTCGCCGACGTGCATCGATTCTTCCATAGCGCCTCGCAACTGTTCTATCAAACTCATATGTCAGTTGTTAATTATGCCGCGAATCAGCTCTCCGCGGTGGGTAATTCGGCTGTTGCCTGAGAACTATCGCGGCATCTTAGTCTGTGTTTGCGCAAGGCTGTGCTCAATGTTGCCGTATCATAAGCCGTCGCAAACGTGAAATAGAAAGAAGGAATCCCATATGCAACTGGCAAATATCGTACGCGAGCGCTGGAAAGGCGTCTTGTTCTGCCTGATCATCGCCATTCCCGCGACGTTGCTCGGCAAACAGGTTGAGGTGGTCGGCGGTCCGGTATTCGCCATCCTCTTTGGCATGGTCCTGGCACTTGTCTTTCCCAAGAATCGCCGCGAGCAGCTCGCCGCCGGCGTCACCTATACGTCTAAAAAAGTCTTGCAGTACGCGGTTATCCTGCTTGGCTTTGGCATGAACCTCTCGCAGATTCTGTCCAAGGGCGCCCAGTCGCTGCCGATTATCGTGGCGACAATCTCGACCTCGCTTGTCATCGCCTTCGTGCTCTGCCGCGTTATGAACGTGCCGGGCAAGATCGCGACGCTTGTGGGTGTGGGCTCGTCGATTTGCGGCGGTTCTGCCATCGCTGCGACCGCGCCCGTCATCGATGCCGATGATCGCGAGATTGCCCAAGCCATTTCGGTCATCTTCCTGTTTAACGTTATCGCGGCGCTCGTGTTTCCGACGCTCGGCGGCATGCTCGGGCTGACCAACGAGGGCTTTGGCCTGTTTGCCGGCACCGCCATCAACGACACCTCGTCGGTAACGGCTGCGGCGAGCGCCTGGGACAGCATGCATCCCGGCGCCAATGTGCTCGAAAGCGCCACAGTGGTTAAGCTCACCAGGACGCTGGCCATTATTCCCATTACGTTGGCTCTCGCATGCTGGCAGATGCATCTGGCGCGCAAGGCCGGCGGCGACGCCAAAAGTACGTTCTCGCTTAAACGAGCGTTTCCCATGTTCGTGCTGTTTTTTGTGCTGGCGAGCGTGATCACCACGGTGCTTCAGCTCCCCGCGTCCATTACGGCGCCCATCAAGGAGCTGTCGAAGTTCTTTATCGTGATGGCCATGGCGGCTATTGGTTTTAATACCGATATCGTCGGGCTGGTCAAAAAGGGCGGAAAGCCCATTGCATTGGGCTTTTGCTGCTGGATTGGCATTGCGTGCATGAGTTTGGGAATGCAACACGTACTGGGAATCTGGTAGAGAAGTAGCTTGTTTGCGTGCTGGTTGCTGGTGAGCGCATTCTCACGGTGGAGCGATAGGAGCTCTTGCGGGTATGGCTTGTCCGCAGGTTTATAAGTCCCGAAGAGCTCTTATCGCCCCGCCAGGATGGCGATGCGGGGCAACACCTATACTCGCAGGACGGCGCTTTCTGCCCTATAGTGTTTGGTGAGCAATATCGTTCAATTTTGAAACACTCGGTCGTGCGACCGTCGGCGGCTGCATGTCGCCGCGGACAGGGGCAAATCATGGATAGCGATGCCAAGCTGAACATCTTGACCGAGGCCCTGGCTGCTGCCGGGGCCTCGGCATTGGCAATCGATGCGCGTGGGGACGTCGCGATCTCGACCATGAATGACGCGGCGCTTGAGCGGGATGTGGCGGCTTTTGTAGCTGAGCGCCTCGACCGTATAGGAGACGGCGCGCGTCTGGTTATGGGGCGTGCGGGTGCGCGCCTGAGCCTGACCGTTCGCCCCACCGACAAAGAGGGCGGGGGGCTTTGGGTCGTCGTGGTCCGCGAGGTGCGCGGTGCCGCGGCGCATGCGGGCATCGAGTGGCTCAACGCCGACGAAGTTGAGGCCCGCTACGAATCGAGCGCGTACGGCATCGTTGAGGGGGCGGCCTCGGTGGCTGCGCCGGTTGCAGAGAGTTACGCGCGCGGTGTGCCTCTTATGCTCGAGGGCGAGCTGGAAGCGGGTCAGGTCGAGATCGCCAAGCGCCTCTATCTGGACGGTCCTTTTGCCGATCAGCCCTTTGTTTCCGTTGCGCTCGATGAGCTCACCGAGCGCGGTTGGCGCCATGTACTCAAAAGCGTCGAATCGCCGTTGTTCCAAATGGGGCTGACCCTTTGCATTGAGGGCTGGAACGCGGTTGGCCCCCAGCGCCTCCGCGAGCTGGTCTCCACGATGACCGACACCGCGTTGGCGACGCGCTGCCATGTGGTGCTGACGGCGAATGACATGCCGGGCGGCGGCGAAAGTGATCAAGCCGCCTTTGTGACCGAGCGCTTCGCCTGTGCGGTGAGCGTCGCGCCGGCAATCGCCGAGCAGGGAGCCGCGTCGACGAAGGTCGCGCGCTATTTGGAATATCTCGCTGATGCATTTGGGACGGCAGCGCCCACGCTGTCTGCCGCGGCGACGAAGACGCTCGATGCTTACCGCTGGCCGCGCAACTATCTGCAGCTCCGCGAGGTCTCGGAACGACTGTATATATTGGTGGGGACGGGCACGGTGGACCGCGCTGTGGCGGAGGAAGTGCTCGCCCAAGAGGACGTGATTAAGACCGCAACCTTTGGCGCCCCGACGCTTGAAAGTGACCTGTATATCCTGCGACCGCTGGCCGATACCGAGCGAGATATCGCGCATCTGGTTGTAGACCATCTCCACGGCAACCGAACCCGTGCGGCGGAGGTGCTGGGCATAAGCCGTACAACGCTGTGGCGCTTGCTGAAGGACGATGACCGTTGAGCGAGGCGCCCGTGACCGCACGCGACGCGTGTGCTACAGTCCAAAGCGTTATTGTTTCGATTTGGTTACGGCGTGCGAGGGCATATGGCTGAGACTTCAAAACCGAGCCGCAGAAGGCGGAGTGCCGCGCCGGTCAACCGACGCACAACATCGGTGACGTGGGGCAAACACGCCTCGGGGTTTGATGGCTCGTTCAAGCGCACTAAATACGGCTATCCTTCGGCAAGCGCCCGCTTGGCAATGCAGGCAGAGTCCTCGCTGTGGGGCCGCAAACGCGTGGTGGGCTCAAAGCTCAAGCACGACGGAACGCTCGGCTACATCAGCCGCGGGGCGGCTCGCCGCAGCGGGCTCAATCCCGCCGGCTGGCATCGCTACGTGCCGATCGTGGCCGCCGTTGCAGTGATCGTCATCGCGCTCGCTGCGCTCGGATATGCCGGCGGTGGCGCCAACTTGGACGCAGTGTTTAAATCGCCCGAGCTCGCGCATGCAGGCACAGAAGTTGTCGAGGGCGCTCAGACCCAGACGGGCGTCGCACCCCAGCGCGGCATCGTCGCGGCGGCCTCCACCATCGCAGATGCTCAAAAGGACGAGGACGAACAAGGCGACGACGTCGATGCGAATCAGACGAGCGAAACGGCAACAACTCCATCGGCGGGATAAGTTGCGAGTGGGGTAGCTAAAATAGCCCCGTCCCAAATTAGCCACCCCGCTGACGCTCCTGGGTTACCTTACGTAGATGATGTTGTCGCGGCGCGGCTTTGCCTCGGGTAGCGTGTCCTCGGCGTAGCCAAGAATGCAGTTACCGACACCGCGCAGGCTGCCGTCGGCGGGCAGGCCCCAGCTGGCCAGCAGCTCCAGGCCCTCGGGCGAGTCAAAGACCTCATGCGCGCGGTGAATCCAGCACGAATCGACACCCAGTGCATAGGCGGCGTTGAGCAAGTTGCCCATGGCGAGCGAGCCGTCTTCCAGATGTGTGGGCACGCTGCGGTCAACCAGCACCACCACAACGGTCTTGGCGCCATAGAAGGGGTCGCTGTTGCTGCCCATGACCTGGGCGTTGAGCTGTGAGAGACGCTCGACGGTCGCGGGGTCGGTGACGGCGACAAACGTCACCGGCTGGCGTCCCATGCCGCTCGGTGCATATTGGCCGGCTTCGATAATACGTGCAAGCTTTTCGGCCTCGACGGGACGATCGCTGTAGTTGCGGCAGCTGCGACGGTGAATGAGTGCTTCGATAGTCTCCATGGTGTCTCCTTGCGGTGGCGTTGCAGATGCCTCGTTCATACCCGCCGGGCTTAAACGATAGACGGTCAATTGCCCGGCCAAAAGGATAGATTCCAATTGGGAAAGTAGGTTTGCATAAAAGTACCTTCAGAATGTGACAAACAAATGGGATGGTTAAACGTTTTATCCCGTCTACCCTGCGGTTTTTTACCACTTGCCTAAATGACGAACGCATAACCTCTGATAAAGGTTTTACTAAAGGAGTACCAACGTTTATCAATGCGCCGTGGTGGCGCCGGGCCAGGAGGTAACATCATGTTCCAGGCTGGAGATGTCGTCGAGACCGATTTCGAAGGATTTCTGAAGCTGCTGCGTTCCAAGACGCGCGCTTTCGTGTCGATCAACGATCACGAGTACTACATCACGCACACCGATGGCTATTGGCGTGTTCAGGATTGCGAGGCCCTCAACGACAAGGGCCACTTTACTGACTGTTCTGAGTTGGTCAACACGGTCTGCGAGGTCGTCGAGCTGCCGTGGATTGCCGGCAAGAGCCTGCATGACAGCTTCTCGGGCGCTACGGTCTATGAGGCCGTCGCTGCTTAACAGCCAACACTCGATATTCTCTCGCAACCGCCGGCGCCGCCCCCGCGCCGGCGGTCTTTTTCAAGACTTTAGTCCGCTGGCCGCGCAGCGGCCAGCTTTGAACCACCCGCTA
>CABSNF010000020.1 GCA_902478995.1 uncultured Collinsella sp. | reverse complement strand
GAGATCTACACGTCTAGCTTCGTCGGCAGCGTCAGATGTGTATAAGAGACAGGGCAAATATATAAGGTCGCCTGCTCGGACAGTCCTGACTCGCACGGAGAGCACATTAAGTGCTCTCCGGCTCGTGCGGAACTCGCGATCGACCTTATATATTTGCCCTCCCCGGGACTCCCGCACAACGGGACCTCAGTTGGGTTCTATCCCGGTTGCAGTTGCTTCGCTCCTGCACCACTTGGCTGGCGCGGCGGTTTGGTGTTGGAACGGTTCTTTTCTGATATATGCTGGTTGCGGCTCTTCTTTTTGGGGGAGTCGCTTTTTTGTTGCTAGGAGGTTGGCTCGTGGTTGATGGGGAGAATCGTTCTGAGCTGCTTGCTGCGGATTGGAATGGCGAATGGATGCGTCTGCAAGCTGATCGGCGGCGGGCTGATGATTCTTTTGAGTGGGATAAGCGGGCTCGGCATTTTCGGCCGCTTGAGACTGCCCCTTATGCTCGGGATTTTATGAAGCTGTTGGCGCTTGAGCCAGACGAGTCGGTGCTTGATATGGGGTGTGGGGCTGGGTCGATTGCTATTCCGCTTGCTCAGGCTGGGCATTCCGTGATTGCTGCCGACTTCTCTCCTGCCATGTTGGGCACGCTTGATGCCGGCATTGAGTATTACGGGCTCGAAGATCTTATTACGCCGCTTGAGCTTGCTTGGGATGATGATTGGGATTTGGTTGGACCGGTCGCGAAAGCGGTGGATGTTGCCTTTGCCAGTCGCTCTGTCACCACGACCAACCTAAAAGGCGCGCTTGCCAAGCTCGACCGCACGGCTCGCCGGCGTTGTGCTGTCACGATGGTCGCCAACTCCAGCCCGCGCTACGACCTGCACGTGATGAACGCCATCGGCGCCTCGGTTACCTGCAGTAATGGCTTTGTGTACGCCTTCAACATCCTCATTCAGATGGGTGCGTTGCCGCAGGTTACGTACTTTGAATCGCCTCGTCGCGATACCTTCGATAGCCTTGAGGCAGGTGTGGCAGACTTCTCCCGTATGCTTGAGCATGGCAACGAGGATAAGGTCGACCGTCTGCGCGACTACATCGCCCAGCACATGATCGAGAATCCCCATGCCGGTGAGCCGGGCTCCAAGGGCGTGCCGCAGGGGCGCTATATGCTCGATCATGTCCGCAAGGTTCGTTGGGCGTTTATTGCATGGGAGCCGGTCTCTGCGCCCAGCTCATAGCCTGTTCGCAGCCCGCACCGCCCACTCACTCGGCATCCGCATTCTTTTTGAACTGGGCAAACGCGCTCCACACCACGCCGTTCCTGCGCTATCGTGGGACAGCTCACGTAGATTAAGGCCCCGTCGCGGGGCGCCCCATACATAGAAAGCGAGAACCCATGGCACTGACAGGAGCACAGGTCAAGCAGCTTCGCAGCATGGCCCATCACCTCAACCCCGCCATCATCATCGGCAAGTCCGACGTCAACGAGGGCACCGTCGAGCAGACGGTCGCCTACCTGGAGAAGCACGAGCTCGTTAAGTGCTCCGTGCTCGATGGCTCCAGCCTTTCCGCCCGCGAGGCCGCCGAGGAGCTCGCCGAGCGTTGCCACGCCGAGGTCGTCCAGGTCATCGGCCGCAAGTTCTCACTGTATCGCGAGTCCTCGCGCAAGGACATCGAGAAGATCAAGCTCGTCTAAGAGCCAATGATCCGGCGATCCAACACATAGCAAGCTTACGGGTGCCCAAGTACTTCGGGCGCCCGTTTTTTATCGCTCGACCAGCACGCGATTGAGCCGCCCCTCCACCAAGCGCTCGTATAGACGCCGCGTCTCGGGCTCGGGCACGCCATTGACCTGCTCCCTCAGGTGGTGCATATGCCCGCTGTACAGCTCGACGATATCGCGCCGCCGCCCCGCCGCACTGTAGACGCGCATGGCGCAGCGCACCATATCCTCACGCGCCGTTTCCTGTCGAAGCCCCGACTCCGCCAGCCAAATCGCCGACTGCAGATCGTTTTCTTCTAGAGCGGCATTTGCTCCCTTAATCATGCAATCGATGTACTTTGACTGCATAATGCGCCGCATGCGCAAAAAGTAGGTGGGATTACAGCCATTGGGAACATACAGCGGTCCGGCATAAAGCTGCTCAATCTTAAGGCACAGCTCAACTAAATGGGGCCCGCGCGCACCCGTGCGATTTCCCAAAACCTCGCGGCTTATCTGGTCAAACAGCCGTACATCGGTCTTGACGTAGTCGCCGTTGAGCCCAATGCATTCATTTTGGATGAGCACGCACGACTTGCCATCCGGCGTCGGTCCCAAAGCCGACCGCAAGCGCGATATCGTCGAGTACAGGTTGTTGCGGGCGCTATTGAACTCGGCATGGGGCCACAGCTCCATGGCCAGCGTCTCACGATCGACGAGCGCATCCATGCCCAGCGCAAGCCGCTCGGCAAGCGTCGCCGCCTTCTTGCGGCGCCACATTTTGTCCGTGATG
Organism: uncultured Collinsella sp.; assembly: GCA_902478995.1. Classification (GTDB taxonomy): domain Bacteria; phylum Actinomycetota; class Coriobacteriia; order Coriobacteriales; family Coriobacteriaceae; genus Collinsella. The sequence continues at coordinate 25,087 of CABSNF010000020.1, read as the reverse complement.
GGAAACCCGTCGCGCTCGGCGCGAAACGCACCAAACATGCGAATCTCGATATGGTCGATGGTATCAACGGCTTCAACCTCGCCGGCCTGGAATAGGCGCTCGCCCTCCCCTTCCAAATCGTCGCGCAGCGAGTACCGCGACAGCTCGCGCACGGGAAGCTTCTTGCGTATCCTGGCCGCCGGCTCGCCCAGACAATGCATGGCAAGGCGCGCAAAGAGCCGATACGATGGCTCTAGAATCCCCGCACGATTCATGGACATCCAGGCCGCAAGATCGCTGTCTCGGCCCGCACAGGCCAAATGCAGCGCCACCATCCAGGCTTCTGCGCCACCAACCTGCGTCTGGCTTATATCGAGTAGCTCCGCTTCCTCGCGTACCGAAACCATCGAGGTGTTACGCAGATATGCCGCGCGCTCCAGCAGCAATGCGTTATCGCGCATGTACCCAATCGACTCCTCGGCAAGTTTGAGCACTTGGACCGCACGGAACTTTGCATTAACCGGCCGTCCCTCTGCCAGCGACTGCCAGCCTTCTAGCAACAGGCCAAACAGCTGAATCTGGTTGTCGCGCATGCGCACGGCAAAACGATCGAGCTCGTTGAACGCCGCGTCGTCGGTTACCGGCAAGCCGGAAAGGAGCCGCCGTGCCGCCAACACCATGCGCACCCAGATAGCCATCGCCTTAAGCCCACGTACGTCGAGCGCCTCCCGCACCATCGTCATCTCGTCGTCGCGCTCGTCGGTTCCCGCAAACGACCCGTCAAAGAGCTCCACCAGCATACTATCGGCCCGTATAACAATCCCCGCGATGTCGAGCTCGCAGTCGTAGGCCTTGCTCGTTTTGAGCTGCTGTAGAACGCCGCCGTCATCTCCCCGTTCGGTCAGGCATCGCTTGACCTCGATATGCGCGGACAGCATGTCGAGTGCGGTGTGGGACGTCTCTATTTCTGGCACGGCCAGGTTCGTAGGAAGCCCAAGCCCGTTGTCCCCATAGCAAACAGCCGTCAGTGTCTGGGCCACCCTCCATGAAACAGGGTCTATTTCGCAGGCCGCCCGTTCGCCCCCGCGCTCGATGACCGATGCCATATAGCGAGCAAGCTTTGTATTGGACACGCTGACCGCTGCCAGATATACGCCAAGCGCCTCGGCAGGCGTTGGCTCTGGAGCCGGATCGTCGGCATCGATCGTGCCCAGCGCTGCTCGGCAGATATCGGCCCCGTGCCCCGTCAGAGCAAGATCGACCCCATACTGACCAGCAAGTTCAAGGACCGCTTCACGGTCCAAAAAGGCGTCCGCCAGGCCCATCGCCGCATCGCATCGGCCCGCCTTAAGCAAAATCCGGGCCGCCCTCGGAACAAGTTCGGGGCGAACCTCGGCCACCAACTTACGCAAGCGCAAGCGTCCGTTATCCTCCGTGCCCAGACACGTAAAACTCCGCTCGGCGGGATCCAAGCCAAAGATCGGGTAGTCGCGTACAAAATAGGACTGGTCGACCATCGACAGCCTCACCCCGCAAGCCTCGAGTTCTGCGATATTGCCCTCGCCCATCAAAACCATGAGACATGCCACGCAAAACAGCGCATTATTGTCGAGCGAAGCCAGATCGGCAAGTGCCGCGCCATATACGTTGACAATCTCGTTTTCGAGCAGACCGGCTACGTCGCCTTGGCCATACAGACCCGTCTGCAATGCCGAAACGAGCTCGGGCACGCCCTGCGTGAGCTGATAGAAGTCGAGCGATGTGCTGATCGAAAACGCCGATGCCCACGCCGAATACTCATAGGCATGCACCTTGAGCATCTGCGCATTGATCTTAACCGAATCGCCCAGCCCATGAATCAGCTGACGATTTGAAGGACGGCAGGAGATAAAGACCCCTACCCCCATAGCGCGCAGGCCGCGAATCCTGTCGATGAGGTCTTCGGTATCGTGCTGATCGAGGTTTGGCACATTATCAATCGCGATAAGGGAGTGCGGTTTGTCTTTGAGTTCTTCGGTAACCACCTCGAGCTGCATAAACACCTCGCGCCCAGTGGCGCGATCGGCCTCGATAATCCGCACGGGGCCTCGCGTCGGGTCGCATTTAACCTCATGGGTGTACTGCAGCAGCACCGAGGTCTTCCCAAACCCGTCAGGCGCATAAAGAACCACGATGCCGGCCTTTCGGCCCTTGGCGATAAGCTCATTCATCAAGCGTTCGCGTCGCACCATATAGCCTCCGCCCAGCGGCATCAGCTCGAGGTCGTCTATACCGCTCAAATCGTTTACCATGCCCGCTCCTCAACTCGACCGTATGGACACTGTAGCCGCAAGACCATACAAGCCGCGCTATGAATAGAGCGACCTTGTGTTTTAGGTTGTCTTTTGGTACGCAAGCGGCAAGTTTTTGTACAGCGAGGACCGATTGTTATTAATCCCCCGACTAATCGGTCTTTAAGCAGGTAAATGAGCTTGTCAGCTTGTCCCATCTAAGCGGCAGTGTAACGCAGATGAACAAGGTTCAGCCATGTCATTCAACTCGCCTAGCACCCGCTACCGTCTACGACCTTCTAGTGGCATTTTTGCATAGAATCTGATATGGAATGAATCAAGCTGTTGGACATCCGGTATTCGTCAAGCTTACGGCAAGTTTTTGGTCAAGTGGGCGGAAAGGGATAGCAAAAAGGCCCCCGCAAAGCGGAGGCCTTAGGCAGGGTTATGTCGAGCTGCAGGATTCGCGCTACTCGCAGAGCGAAAGAGCGGCCTCGTCGGCAACGACAACGCAGTTGGTGTGCAGCTGCAGGATCGAAGCCGGGCACTCGGGTGTAACCGGACCATAGCACATGTCATGCACAGCCTGAGCCTTGGCCTCGCCGTTGGCGACGACCAGGATCATGCGGGCATACATGATGGTCTGGGTACCCATGGTGTAGGCCTGACGGGGAACATCGTCGATGCTGTCGAACAGGCGGCTGTTGGCCTGAATGGTGCTCTCGGTGAGGTCGACGCAGTGCGTACCCTTGGAGAAGTGGTCATCGGGCTCGTTGAAGCCGATGTGGCCGTTGTTGCCGATGCCGAGCAGCTGCAGATCCGGGTAACCGGCGTCGGCGACGATCTTGTCGTACTCGGAGCAGGCAGCGGCGGCGTCGGGGTTGGAACCATCGGGCACATGCGTGTTGTTCAGGTCGATGTTGATGTGATCGAAGAAGTTCTCACGCATGAAGTAGTGATAGCTCTGGGGATCGTCGTGCGAAAGGCCGCGATACTCGTCCAGGTTGTAGGTGCTAACCTCGGCAAAGTCGACGTCGCCCTTCGCGTACCAAGCAGCGAGCTGCTTGTAGGCACCGATCGGGGTGGAGCCGGTGGCAAGGCCCAGCACACAGTCGGGCTTGAGGATAACCTGCGCCGAGATGATATTAGCGGCCTTGCGGCTCATATCCTCGTAGTCTTTAGCTTTAATGATCTTCATTACGCGTCCTTTCTCGTACAAGAGAGGCAAGGCTCCCTTACAAGCACTTGCCCGCGGCCCGCGTCGGCCGCAACCAACGTGTGCGGCCACCAGGGCGAGGTCGCGTAATGTATGTGTCTCGTGTCTAGCCGCGTCGAGGCCCCTGCCCGTCCACGGTGACCCGAAGCTGTTTAGCCTCGGACAAATCCCATCTTGCCACGGAGGGCGTCCTCTTTCAAGGGCGCCCTCCGTAAACGTGTTTGAATTGTAGGCTAATGGCCACGTGCACTTGCTAGCGCTCGCGAGCAACGATGAGCTGGTCCATCTCTTCGACATGCACGCCAACGGAGCCCTTGATACTCGAGAACTCAACGGAGTTGCACACCAAGATGGGAACCGTCACATCGTAGCCCTCGGCAGCAATTGCCTCGCGATCGAACTCAATGAGCACATCGCCCTTATGGACGATGTCACCCACTTGCGCATGTACGGTAAAGTGCTTGCCCTCGAGCTGAACAGTGTCCAAACCAACGTGGATGAGCACGTCCAAGCCATCGACCGTGTTAAGCGCAACAGCGTGTCCCGTGGGAAAAATAGCCTCAACCTTGGCATCAGCCGGCGCGATCACACGCGTTCCGGTGGGCCGAATCGCCACGCCCTGGCCCAAAAGGCCGGTGGCAAACGTCTGGTCGTTTACCTCGGAAAGCGGAATGACGTCGCCCGAGATGGGAGCATCCAGCGTAAGGACTCGACCACGCATACCAAAAGACCTTAGGACTTTAGTGAACATGCTCCCCCTCGGACATACCAATCAATCAAAATAACCTTAACAGTTTACCACTTGGCACCGGTTTTTGACCATTAGGGAAGTTCGCGCTTGACAACCTCGACGATGTCGTCGACAACGCGCTGGGTCAGCTCGTGCGTCTCGGCCTCGGCCATCACGCGGACCAGCGGCTCGGTACCGCTCGGGCGCACCAGAATGCGACCGCGGCCGTCAAGCTCCTTCTCGGCAGCAGCGACAGCATCCCAGATGGGCTGGCAATCGTCCAGACCAGCCTTGTTGTCGGAATGCACGTTGACGAGTACCTGCGGGTACTTCTTCATGATGCCGGCAAGATCGGTGAGGGTACGACCGGTGCGCTTGAGCACGGCCAGCAGCTGCAGAGCCGTCACCAGGCCGTCACCGGTGGTGTTGTGCTCCAGGAAGATGATGTGGCCGGACTGTTCGCCGCCGATGACGGCGCCGTCCGCGAGCATGCGCTCCAGAACGTAGCGGTCACCCACGGCGGTCTGAACCATCTCGAAGCCCTGCTCCTTCATAGCGATGGAGAAGCCCAGGTTGCACATGACGGTCGAAACGATCTCGGAGTTGGCGAGCTTGCCGCGAGCGGCGAGGTCAGAACCGCAGATAGCCAGGATGTAGTCACCGTCGATCTCATTGCCCTCGCTGTCCACGAACAGTACGCGGTCGGCGTCGCCGTCGTGGGCCAGACCGATGTCAGCATGGGTGCGCAGCACGAGCTCGCGCAGGGGCTCGAGGTGCGTAGAGCCGCACTCAACGTTAATGTCGGTGCCGCAGTAATCGGTGTTGATAGCGTGCACCGTGGCACCCAGGCGCTGCAGCGCGGCGGGCGTAGTCTGGCAAGAAGCACCGTGACCGCAGTCGACGGCAACGACCAGGCCGTCGAGCCTCAGGCCATCAAGCGTATCGATGGCGTGGTCGACGTATGCCTTGCGGGCGTCCTTCATCTTGATGATGTGGCCCACGCCGGCACCGGTCGGCAGCGTGTCGGCAGCCATGGCTTCCTCGGACATGACCCAGGCGCTGATCTCTTCCTCGACAGCATCGGGAAGCTTCATGCCCTTGCGGCTAAAGAACTTGATGCCGTTGAACTCCGGCGGATTGTGCGAAGCGGAGATGACAATGCCGCCATCGAGCTCGTTCTGAACGGTGAGCAGCGCCACGGCGGGCGTGGGGATGACGCCGCAGCAATGAGGACGGCCGCCCTCGGCCATAATGCCGGCGGTCAGAGCGCTCTCGAGCATGGTGCCCGAAAGGCGCGTGTCACGGCCGATGCAGATATCCGGACCAAGGAACTTGGTCGCCGCGCGGCCCAGGCGAAACGCGAGGTCGCACGAGAGGTCGGCGTTGGCGACGCCACGGACGCCGTCGGTACCGAAGATGTTCTGGGGCATAGGATCGCTCCTTCCCTAGCAGGCGATATGCAACCGCCCACCCTAGTCGAAAAAGAAAAGCGGGACCCGCCGAGGAATCGGCAGGCCCCGCTTGTACATTGTATCTCGAAAGGAGATAAAACCTTAGCGCTTGGAGAACTGGGGAGCGCGGCGGGCCTTCTTGAGGCCGTACTTCTTGCGCTCGACCACGCGAGCATCGCGCGTAAGGAAACCGGCCTTCTTGAGGTCAGCACGGTAGTCGCCAGCGTTCAGAAGAGCGCGGGCGATGCCCAGGCGCAGAGCGCCGGACTGACCGGAGATGCCGCCGCCATCGCACAGAGCGATAACGTCGAACTGACCGGCGGTGTCGGTCACCTTGAAGGGAGCAAGGGCGTTCTCAACGAGCTGATGACGGCCGAAATACTGCTCGGCGTCACGCTTGTTGATGGTCACCTTGCCGGTGCCGGGGACGAGACGGACGCGGGCGACGGCGTTCTTACGACGGCCGGTACCCTGGTAGACAACGGTGTTCTCAGCCATCTTTAAGCCTCCAGCTCAATCTTCGTGGGGTTCTGGGCAGCGTGCGGATGCTCGGCACCAGCGTAGACCTTAAGCTTGGTCATCTGGGCACGGCCGAGGGTGGTCTTGGGCAGCATACCGCGAACGGCGCGCTCGATGACCTTCTCCGGGTGCTTCTCCATAGCCTGGCGGAAGCTCTCAGCCTTGAGGCCGCCGTTGTAGCCGCTGTGGCGATAATAGGTCTTCGTGTCGGCCTTGTTACCGGTAAGCTGGACCTTATCGGCGTTGATGACGACAACGAAGTCGCCGCAGTCGCTGTTGGGCGTGAACTGGGGCTTGTTCTTACCGCGCAGGATCATTGCGATCTGGGTGGCAAGACGGCCCAGGACAGCACCATCGGCGTCGACGAGAACCCAGTTGCGCTGGACCTCGCCCTGCTTGGCGTAGTGAGTCGATTTCGAAATCACTTAGACTCCTCCATGTACAGTACGTGTTGTTACAGAGATTCACGGGGCTCTGCAAGTAACCCGTCCATATTACCCCGCTCGCCGTACGAGTCAACAGGTATTTTGGCTCCGACCAGAGTTTCTGCACATGTCATCCACGAGCTGTGATTTTCCAGCTTTTTAGCTGTTGTCATTTTTTGAGGGTTCGCCGTCGTTAGCGCTCAACGAACTCTTGGATTTCCGCGAGCAGGCGCTTTGCCTCCTGACGGCCCTGGATATACAGGTCCAAAAGCTTTGCCGAATCGTGCTCGACATGGCCGACCTCGACCGGCTTTTGCGGAGCAACGACCAGCGCACGGCCCTCGCGCTCATACTTCCACAGATGCATGCGCTGGATGTTATAACGGTCGTGGCGCGTCTCGATAGCCTCGAGCAGATAGGGGTAGTCGGCATAGCGGGCGCGCGCGGCGGGCATAAACTCGTAGGGCTTTTTCTCGTACGAGCGGTCCTGCGTGACAATGACGACCGCACGGTCGAAGCCCGCCTCCTCGAGCACATGCTCGATGGGAACCGAATTGGCTACGCCGCCGTCGACGTATTTGTGCCCGTCAATCTCGACCGGCGGCGTCACCAGCGGCAGCGACGTCGAGGCGCGAACAGCGTCGAGGTCAAGTACGGCGCTTTTGACCGGCAGGTACGTGGCGGTTCCAAAAAGCATGTCCGTCGCGACGGCGTACATCTCGATGGGGCTTGCGTCGAACGTCTCGTTGTCAAAGGGATCTAGGCGGTCCTGGACATCGTTGAAGATAAAGTCGTAACCCACAATAGAGCCCGTGGACGCAAACGATGCGGCGCCCATGAAGCGGCTGTCGCTGCAGAAAGCCAGGTTGATGCGATTGGCACGGCCGATCTGGTGCGACTTGTAGTTCACGCCGTTGAGGGCGCCGGCCGATACACCGTAGACAGCCGGAATCTCGACGCCAGCCTCCATGAGAACGTCGAGCACGCCTGCGGTAAATTGCCCGCGGAAGCTGCCGCCCTCCAAAACGAGCGCGACCTTGCCGGCGTTCTTTGCCTTATCTTCTGCCGTCATGTTGACCTCCTGCTGTTTCGTTTTGGCCTTCTTCTACCCAGTTTTGGGATTGAGAGCGCATGGGTTTTGGAGTTGAGGAGGACGGGGCGGCGGGCGGAAAGCACGTCCCGTTCTGAGGGGCGATTCCGGGATGGACTTTCCGCTTGGGCCGCCATTGGGAAAGTGCGTCCCACTCTACGGTTCGATTCCGGGTCGCAGTTTCCGCTTGAGGCGTCATCCGGAAAATGTATCCCATTCCGAGCTTAGATTCCGGGATGCGGTTTCCGCTTGAGGCGCCATCCGGAAACTACGTCCCAGTCTGAGTGTGGATTCCGGGATGCGCTTTCCGCCTAGGCAGTCATTGGGAAAACGCGCCCCACTCTGCGTTGCTGTGGCGTTTTCCTAACGCCCGCGCCCTGCACAGAGTTCGATTCTCTGCGGTGTGGGAATGACGCTGGCGCAGGGCGTTGCCGGCTGTCATCCGATCGGCATCGCATCCATATTGGGCTGGGGCTTTGCGCGGAGAATCCGCGTATTTGCTTCGCAAATCCGCACCGGCTTCGGCCGCCTGCCGGCGTCCTCGCCCGCGGGCTAAAAACGCTTACGCGTTTTCCTAACGCCCGCGCCCTGCACAGAGTTCGATTCTCCGCGGTACGGACTAGAAATAAAAAGGCAGGTAGATATAAATATCTACCTGCCTGTAACTATTGGTGGAGGCGCGGAGAATCGAACTCCGGTCCACGAAAGCCCCCTGATTGGCATCTCCAAGCTCAGTCGCTGATTTTGTCTCGGACGCTTTGCGCGCAGCGACACGCTCGCGGCATCCTAACCGGTTCGGTCTTAGCCTGCGCCATACCGATTACGTGCGCAGGAGCATTCCCCTAAAATGACGTCGCACCGGTGTCGGGGAAATCACCGGGTTGACGCGCCGCTATAAACTAAGCAGCGAGAGCCATAGGCTCAAAAGAAGAGTTGTTGTCAATTCAATTTGACGGTACCCCTGTTTAACGAGGCGAGGAGACCTCGGCTTGCTTCCTCTCTCAGAGCTATCGTGTCGAAACCAGTCGCCCCCGAATGTCGGGAAAGTCTGGATGGTATTGGGCCTGCAAACACCCGATAACCGTCGACTTTTCAAGGAACACACGGGGCGAACCCCGCTCGTGGATAGCTATCTTACCACGTTCTGAAAGCGGACAGCTGTTCTATGCACGAGCTGTGAAGACCCCAATGTGCGCCGCACTTCGCACTTTTGCTACTGATCGCGTCACGTATATTTTCGCCAAGCAAAATTGACCCGTCGAAAGGACCGTTATGGATACCAAGCAGCAACTCGTCAATGCCCTCGCAGGCCTGGGTTCGACCATTACCGAAGCTATGGATGTCATCGAGGGCTTTGTCCCCTGCGGACATCCCGCCCTCACGGTATCGAACGCACTCGTCGCGCTGGACGCTGACGATGATGCAGCTCTCGCCCAGCAGCTTGAGACCGTCGAGGGCTTTATCGACCACGTGAGTGAGAACCGCGGCGTGGCCGCCTACCACGGCATCGAGGTCGAGCTCGCGGGTCCCAAAGCCGATCTGCTCGCAGCAATCCGCGAGGTAGGCGCCCTTATGCAGACCGCAGGCGTCAAGAACACCCAGGTCAACGAGTGGGTCTACCGCAGTCTGGCAGCACTCGACAGCTCCGACGAAAAGGCAGCCGAGCAGCTCGCAGAAAGTCCCGCCATTAAGGCCGAGCTTTTGTAAATAGCAGACGCGGGCCCCTTGGCGCATCGTCGTCCAAGAGGCCCGCAAACAGTTCGCGTCAGCCGATAGCCGCGACGCCGCGTTCGGCCAAGGCCAAAATCGGCATCATCTGGCGCGGGGTCTTTGCTGCAAGATCGGCATGTTCGAGCAGTTTGCGATCGTTGGTCACCAAGTAATCGACCTGCGCGCGCTTACACGCGGCGAGCACCAAGTTGTCCTCGTAATCGCGATGGAGCGCTAAGTATTTGTCGGCCAGCCAAAGGTCCGACGCATCTGCACCCACGGCCGTGGCGTTTTCGGTCATGTTCCGAACAAACGCCAACGCCGCATCGCCAATTGCACGGGCAGATGCCTCGTCGAGCGCTCCCCCACTGGCAAGAACGCTACGCTTCAGCTCGTGTTGGACAACGTACAGCACGTCCTTAGCGATATGCACCGGGAAGAACAGCAATGCCCCCGCCTCCGTCGCCTGCCCAATAAACGCACGCGCAGCAAGCGACTCGGCATGGTCGACGCAAAACGAATCGACCCACACATTCGCATCCACCATGATCTTAAGAGGGGCTCCGTTCACTGGATCATCCCCTTTTGGCGATAATGCTCATCCATGGCTTCGGAATAGATTGCGTCCCAATCGCGATCATCAGATACGGGCGACGTAGCGATGCCCAAATCTGCATAAAGCCGGTCTGCCGCTGCCCACGACGCGGCGAACGGCGTATCGGGCGCGACGGTCTGCTGCCGGTCGTCGACGGCCGCAAACACTTCCTCGCACTGCCCGCCACCCTGTGCGACCTTGGCCACCACCTTTTTGATGAGCTCGGGCAGTGACCCGCCCGAAAGCCGCAGCGCCTCCTCGGCGTGCTCTTTAACCGAGCGATCTACGCGAACATTCACCTGCGCCATGCTGCCAGCAACGCTCATATCGATCACGCTCCTCCTGTCTGCTATCAATGCTAGCACCACTATATAAGGTTGATAGCACACGGTCAAACGCAAAAAGCCTGCGCCCGGAAGACGGCAGTGCCGCCCGGGCGCAGGCCATAAGCTCAAGCAAACGCGTTAGCGTAGATAGGCTTTCGCGTTGCTCAGGCTGTAGGCGATCGTTGAGCCGTTGTGCAGCAGCGACGACGCCTGCGGAGTAATCATGCCGGTAATACCCAATGCCAACAGCGCCGAGTTGGTGAGCATCACCTTGGAATACGAACTCGTCAGACGGTCGATAAGCCCCTGACTCATGCGGCGCAGGCGCACGATCGCGGCAAGATCCGTATCGGTCAGGATGATATCGGCGACCTCCTTGGCGATGTCGCTTCCGCCACCCATCGCCAGGCCCACGTCGGCCAAACCGAGCGCCGGCGAATCGTTGACGCCGTCGCCCACCATGGCAACATGGCGCCCCTCACTCTTAATGCGCTCCACATAAGCGTACTTGTCCTCGGGCAGCAGCTCGGCCTTAAACTCGTCGACCCCTGCCTCTCGCGCAATGCGCTCGGCCGTGCGCTCGGAATCGCCCGTGAGCATGACCACGTGCTTGACGCCCAACGCGTGCAGGTCGGCGATGGCCTCGCGGACCCCGGGCTTAAGCGGGTCCTCGATACCGAGCACGCCCACAACGGTGCCGTCGACCGCCAGATACAGCGGCGACAGGCCCTGCATCTGGGACTCGATTTGCTCCTTAATGTCGGACTCGAGCTGCGCGCTCTCGTCCTCGAATACAAAGTGCGCGGAACCGATGATGGCGCGACGCCCTTCAATGGACGAAGCGATGCCGTGCGCCACAATATACTCGACAGCAGCGTGACGCTCGCGGTGCTCGAGCCCACGCTCGTGAGCAGCGTTGACCACGGCACGCGCCACCGGATGCGGGAAATGCTCCTCCAAGCAAGCGGAAAGGCGCAGAACCTCGTCCTCGCTCCAGCCATCGGTCGTCAGCACGCAAGCCAAGCGTGGCTGCGCCTCGGTCAGCGTGCCGGTCTTATCAAACACAATGGTATCGGCCTTGGCAAACGACTCAAAGTACTTCGCGCCCTTGACCATGACGCCCATCTTGGCAGCATCGCTCATGGCGGTCATGACGGCAACGGAACCCGTGAGCTTGAGTGCACACGAGTAGTCGACCATCAGCGCCGCCGAGGTCTTGATAAGGCTGCGCGTGGTGAGTGCGACCAGACCCGCAAGCAGGAAGTTCCACGGCACAATCTTGTTGGCGAGGTCTTCCATGTGCGACTGGCCCTCGGACTTGAGCGAGTCGGCCGTCTGCACGAGCGAGACGATCGAGCGCAGCTTGGTCTGCGCCGTATTGGCGCGCACGCGCACCAGGATGCTGCCGTCTTCCACGACGGTGCCGGCGAACACGTCGTCGCCCACGCTGCGCTCGACGGCCAGCGGCTCGCCGGTCAGGGTCGCCTGGTTGACCATGGCGCTCCCCTGCTCGACCACGCCATCGATGCAGATGGACATGCCGGTGCGCACGGCGACCAGATCGCCGGGCTCAAGCTCGGTCGCGGCAACGCTTACCTCGGTGTCGCCGACGACCTTTTGCGCCTTGTCGGGCACATCGAGCAGAGAGTTGATGAGCTCGTTTTCGCTCATGGCGCGCGTGTAGTCCTCGAGCAGCTCGCCCACGTTGAGCAGGAACATCGTCTGGCCCGCGGTGTCAACATCACGCTTGACGAACGAGATGCCGATGGCCGAAGCGTCGAGCACGGGAACGGTCAGGCGCGGCTGAGCCAGCTCATGAAGGGCGGCACGCAAAAATGCCATGTAACCGGCCACGACAAACACCGCACGCAAAGGCGTCGGCAAGAACCAGCGGCGCGCGTAGTGGGCGCCGATAAGTGTGGCAAGATCCATGACGAGCTTGTGCTTGCGTGGCTCGAGTTGCATCACGTAGCCCGACTTGGCATCGGCGATAGCTTGAGCATCGAGTGCGCCCAAGGCGTCGAGCACGCTCGCGCGGCGCGGCTCGTCGTACTCCAGCGCCATCTGGCCAATGCGGCCATAAACGCGCACCTTGTGCACGCCGTCGATATCGCCGCTGAGCTTAAGAAGTGCGTCGAGATCGCTCTCTGGCACAGGACCCGCCAATTGAAGACGGGTCCTGCCAGGGATCTCGCTAATAATCGAGAATCTCATAATTTGTGCCTGAGAGCGTTACTCGGCTGCCTCGTCAGCAGCGGCCTCGCTCTGGGTGATGTAAGCAGCCTCGGCAACCATGTCGTCGACATTAGCCTTGGCCTGCTCGACCATGTCCTGGTAGCCGTTCTTGATGCGCATGCCGCACGCGATACCCTGCACGCAGGCATTCTTGACCGGAGCGCTGGTAAGCAGCTTGATGCCGGCCGTGCCAAGCAGAAAACCGCCACCGACAAGCAGGGTATTGAACGTCGACTTCTTCATGTTGCTTCTCCCTTTTGCCGCACAAGCGCGGCATGGTGCCTTAGCACCCGAGTTCATTAGTTTGCTCGAGCACGCTTTTGAGAACAGTTTAGTATAACTATTTGGTCAACAATGGCTAACTTTTTGGAAACTTTGGGGGTGAACTCAATATGACAAAGGAACTGCCCCTTTGTCATATTCCTACAGCTGCCAGGCAGCCGCTTCCTTTTGCAGCGCAACCATGCGGGCGAATTCTCCACCTGCCGTCTTGAGCTGCGCCGGAGTGCCCTGCTCGGCAACCACACCATCCTTGAGCACGACGATCTTGTCGGCATTTTCCACTGTACGCATACGGTGGGCAATAACAATAACCGTCTTACCTGCAAGCAGACGGGAAAGTGCCTGCTGTACCACGGTCTCGTTCTCCACATCCAAGCTCGCCGTCGCCTCGTCCAACAGCACGATGGGCGCGTCTTTGAGCAGCGCGCGGGCGATAGAGATGCGCTGGCGCTCGCCACCGGAGAGTTTGGATCCGTTCTCTCCGATCATAGTGTCATAGCCCTGCGGCATGCGGTTCACGAACTCGTCGCAGTTGGCGGCACGCGCGGCCGCAAGCACTTCCTCGTCGGTGGCATCACGACGACCGAGGCGGATGTTTCCCATCACCGTGTCATCAAAGAGCAGCACGTCTTGGAACACAATGGCGTAATCGCGCAGGAGCACCTCGGGATCGACGCTCGCAACATCCACACCGCCCACGGTAACCTTGCCCGCAGTGGCATCCCAAAAGCGTGCGGCCAGGCGGCTCACCGTAGACTTACCGGAACCCGAAGGACCGACCAGCGCCGTGACCTCGCCTTCCTTGGCGGTAAAGCTCACATCGGTAAGAACTTTCTCGCCGGCACGGCCGTCCTCGCCCGCACCATAGCCAAATGCCACGTGATCGAACACCACATCGTGGCCCGCGGGCTCAAATTTCTCGCTGCCCCGCGCCACAGGCTCTTCCATGATGGAACGCATGCGCTTGGCAGACGACTCAGCGGCAAACAGCTCGGACATTAACATTAACGCCTGGTCAAAGGGCGCATAGATACGGCTCACCATAAGCAGGAAGGCAAACATCACCAAAAAGTCAACCTGCCCGGAGGCGACCATCGCGGCACCCGTGACCAGCGTGGTGGCAATGCCCAGACGCAGGATGGCAAAGGCGGAGTTGACCAAAAGCCCGTTAGCGAGCTCGCCCTTGGTGGTCTCGCGCTCCTCGGCATCGATCACGGCGTTGAGTCCCTCAAGATAATGGGCCTCCTGGTTGGTGGCGCGAATCTCGCGAACGCAGTCGAGCGTCTCTTGAATAGCCTCGGTAACCTTGACCTTCTCGGCGCGCACACGATCGAACACCGGAGTCATGGGGCCGCGTGTTAGATACAGCACGGCAAAGGCCACGGGAACGCTCCAAAACGCCGCGATCGCCAGCTGCCAGCAAAAGAACAGCGATGCCACGAAGACAATGGCGCTTGCGATGATGGCACCCCAAAGCTCTCCCAGCACGTGGCTGTAGGCGTGCTCCATGGCCTGGACGTCGCCCATGATAGTCTCGGTTAAATCGGCCAGATCACGACGACCAAAAAACGACAGCGGCAGTTTGCGCAAGCGCTCGGCGATCTCCATACGCTGCTTGCCGCACTCCTCGTAAAAGATGCAGTAGGTGTAGTAATACTGCTGCCAGTTAGAGGCAAAGAGCAACACGAAAAAGACCAGGAGGCCGCCCACGATCGGCAGGGAATCCGGCAGGTCAGCCCCGCTGGCGAGATGCTCGACAAAGCCGGCCATAACCAGGAATAAAAAGCCCATGCCAGCCATGGTAATAAGATTAGTGAGCGTGGTCCAGAAAATGCCGCGTTTTACGCCGGCGACGCCTTTATCGGATAGGAAATACTTCTTTTGGAATGAGGCGAACATTTAGGCCTCGCCTCCCTTCGTGACGGCGGCATCCGCGGTCGCTGCAGTGATTTTCCAGCTCGCGGCCTGTTCGTATTCGGCCCACATCTTGGCATACAGACCGTTTTGGGACAGCAGCTCGGCATGGGTACCCGACTCCTGCACGCTACCCTGGTTGAGCACCACGATTTGGTCTGCGCCCACTACAGTCGAGAGTCGGTGCGCAATCATAATGACCGTGCGACCCGCCGCCAGTTTGCTAAAAGCACGCTGGATGAGCGCCTCGTTCTCGGGATCGGCAAACGCCGTGGCCTCATCGAGCACCACGATAGGCGCGTCTTTAAGGATCGCGCGGGCGAGTGCCACGCGCTGGACCTCGCCGCCCGAAAGATATGCTCCGCCGGCACCGAGCATGGTATTGATGCCCTGTGGGAGCTTGACCACAATGTCGTCGCACTGAGCTGCGGAGAGGGCCGCACGCACTTCGTCGTCAGTGGCCGTAGGCTTGGAGGCGCGCACGTTATCGGCAAGTGTTTGCCTGAACAGCTGGTTGGTCTGGAACACGAAGGCGACCTGGCCCATAAGCTCGTGCGGATCCATATCGCGAACGTCCACACCGCCTACGAGCACCCGACCCGAAGAGACATCCCAAAAACGCGGGATCAGGCTTGCGCAGGTTGACTTGCCGCCACCCGAGGGACCCACCAGGGCGAGAGTGCTACCCGCGGAAACGCTGAAACTCACATGGCTAACGGCAGGTGTTTCGGCACCCTCGTAGGTAAAACTCACGTCCTCAAATCGCACGTCGCCACCGGCAGGGTGCTTGGGTTGGGCGGGCACGGAGAGCTGCTTGGAATCCATGACGCTTCGAATACGAGCCAGCGAATCGGCACTCATCTGAGAGGCCTCGCCCACAAACATGAGCTTGGTCATGGCCGTCGGCACCACGGCCGAAAATATCGCGTAAAACGTGAAGTTGGCCATAAAATGCGCGAAGTCCGTCTCGCCCGGCGCCAACAGCAACGCCACGGGCAGCAGGAATGTCACAAGGCCATTGAGCGCGGTAAGGTTGAGCACCTGCGGACCTCGGCAGAACGTGCCCGCATAGTTTTGCGCCATGTCGGCGTATTCGGCAATCGCATCGTGGAAGGCCTTAAAGGAGTAGACCGTCTGCTGAAACACCTTGACCACGGGGATGCCTCGTACGTATTCGGTGCCGGTCTTGTTCATCTTGACCAGCGCTCCCATGTAGGCCTTCATGAACTCGGCGCCTTTGCCGCTCATCATGGTGGCCATGGCGCCAAACGAAATGGCCACCGAGATGAGGCATGCCGCGCCCAAGCGCCAATCGAGGGCGAAAAGCAGCACGAGCAAGCCCACGACCATGGCGACGGCGCCTGCGATATCGGGCAGCATGTGTGCGAGCAAAGTCTCGGTGGAGGCGGCACACCCGTCTACAACACGACGCAGCTCACCGGTGGCGTGCGTGTCAAAGTAGCCAAGCGGCAGTTTAAGCAGGTGCTCGCTCGCAGTCTTGCGGATATTGGACGCGCAGCGAAACGCAGACAGGTGCGTGCACATGAGGCCTGCGAAATACACTACGATGCTTGCCAGCGCAAACCCCACGGCCCACCAGCCATACATCGCGATGTCGCAGGCTTCGCTCCAGTTAGGTGCCACGGCGATCAGGTCGCGAGCGACAAGCCAAATGCACACGTACGGGCCAAAGCTCAGCAGCTGCGAGAGCGCCGAGAGCGCCATGCCCAAATACGTTAGGAATTTACGGTCACCGGCATACGCGAGCAACTCGCCGATGCCTCCACCTTCCCTTTTTGATCCCTTTGCCATGAGATTCCTTTCTAACGGCTTGAGAGTTAACCGTATTCAACTTATCATTGATGTGTTAGCCATGGCTCACAATCAAGCCAGGCGTGGACGTTTCTGCAAAGGAAAGGGACGCTTTTGCAAATACGGCGGGCAGCGACCGACATAACCGAGCTCTACGCACCACAGTTTGAGCAGTTTGGCCTGGAGCTTTCCGGCAAGGGCGCTGTCTTTACCGGCGAGGTGGCAAACGATCGGGCGCACGGACGCGCATGGATCATGCCCCTCTCCCCTGCCTGCATCGTCATGGAGCATTTCATCACCCCGACGCACGATATGCACCTGGCCGAATACACACCCGAGCCATATGCCTGCGTGAGCGAGGTCAGCGCGCCCACACTTACATGCATGCCCGAGGCTGGCATAACGCCCGCGAACCTTAAACCATTGCATGGACCGTGGCCAAACAATGCCGTTTGCAGCTTTGTCCAAGATAGCTGTGGCGAGGAATTAAGCCCGCTGTTTGCGGGGGAGCTCTATCACTCGCGCTCGGTGCTCTTTTTGCCTGGATATTTTGACGAACTGGAGCACCGCTATCCCACCGAGTTCGCGGGAATCTTTGAGGCGTTTGCCGAGCCATGGCATGAGGAAGCGACGTCTGCCATCTGCCACACGCTACGCCGGATTAACGAGGACCGCGCCCGCACCGTAGGCGGACACGTCTATATGCAGGGCATCGTGGAGACCATGGTCGCGGAGCTCGCCTGTTCGCGCGCGGCCCACAAGCAGGCGCGGCAGGCGGCAGACACACGCGTCAGCATAACCATTGCCGAAGAAGCAACGGCAATGATTGAGCGCGCGCTCGACAAAGGCAGACGTGTGGGTATCAACGAGGTGGCCGAGAGGCTCTACACAAGCCGCTCCAAACTATGCGCCACCTTTAAGGCCCAAACTGGCGAGTCCTTGGGCACCTACATTCGCAGACGCCGTATGGAGCGAGCAAAGGACCTTTTGGCCGATAGCGCGCTCACAATAGCGCAGGTGGCAGAGCGTCTAGGCTACCCTCAACAGGCCGCCTTCGCCCAAGCCTTCAAGCAACACACCGGCACCACCCCCACCGCTTGGCGAAGCAAGCATCGCTAAGGCCCAAGCTCCCTGGCCGTAACGGAGCGATTAATTAGCCGCCGCCCGTCAGCTCACCCAGGATCTAAACGTCAAGATGCGCACAATCAAGCGCCTTTTTGATAAGAGGGACAGATCGATCAGCCAAATACAACGGAATGTTGAGCACCCCGTCGTCGAGCTTTAGGTTCTTAAGTGAGTAGCGGACCCTCAATGGAGTCGTCTCCGCATGCTTGTCGGCATAGTACTTAAGGCTCTTGGAATGAACGACCTCTCCCGATTTGACCTCGACGGGAACGATTTCGTTTCCGACTTGAATCAAAAAATCGACTTCGTGCTTCGGCTTCTCGTTTGTCCAGTAACGCGGAGCAGCATCTAACTGTGAAAGTAATGCCTGAAGCACATAGTTCTCGGCGAACGAACCTTTGAACTCCGAAAATAGCGCATCCGAGATGGCAAAAGCGGACGCATCCAGCCTTGCCATGCGGCGCAGCAAGCCGACATCAAGACAGTAGACTTTAAATGCCTTGAGGTCATCGTACGCAGAGAGCGGCACACCACCGGCAGCATTAAGGCGAACCGCCGTGATGAGCCCAGCATCGGCAAGCCATTCCAGAGCATCCTCGTATTCTCGAGCACGAGCCCCCTCGCGCACCGCACCCCAAACGAACTTTTTGTTCTCGCGCGCCAACTGAGCTGGAATCGAGTTCCATATTTGTGAAAGCTTGGCGAACTGCGCACGGCCACCATGCTTGGCAAAATCGCGCTCGTAGGAATCCAAGAGATCAGACAACACCTTATCGACCTGAACGATATCGCCCGTCTCCGCCCACCGGCCAAGAGCCTCTGGCATGCCGCCGCATGCAAAATAACGACGAAGATGCTCGACGAGACGGACATGGAAGAAATCGGGCACTGTTTCGATCTGATCCAGGCCGCCAAGGTATTCGTCGTAGTTTGCAGCGCCCTCGGCTTTCAGAAACTCGGAAAAGCTCATGGGGCGCATCTCCATGAACTCGACCTTTCCCACCGGAAAAGCGCTGGTCTCACGGGACAAGCGAACGCCCAACAAAGACCCTGCGCATGCGACGTGATACTCGGGGGCCTCGTCACAGAAGTATTTAAGGGCGCCGACTGCAGAAGGACAATCCTGGATCTCATCAATAATAAGCAGCGTTTTGCCGGGATCGATAGGCTGTCCAAGTGCCAGGGAAAGATTTGAGATGATCCGTCGAGGATCGCGCGTACCTTCGAAAAACTGAGCGTACTCGCTCTGTACCCCAGGTGACGGCTCCTCGAGCGTCAGATACACAAAATTGATGTACGAGGTTCGGCCGAACTCCTTAAGCGCCCACGTCTTTCCAACCTGGCGCGCCCCCTTAAGGATAAGCGGCTTACGATATTCTGACGCTTTCCAAGCGTTAAGCTTGGCAATGATATCTCGCTGCATGGACGAACCTCCCGCAAAGAAACTTCCGTAAACGTGATATTTCCCACATTTTACCCTAGGTAAAACGTGACATTTATCACATTTACGGAAGTTTTAAGCTCATTTCGCCACACTCTCATCACATTTATTGCAATGTGACAAAGGGACAGTCCCTTTGTCACCCGCACAAAAATGGGCGCGCCAACGGCGCGCCCATTCACTCTATTCCATTCAGCCTACCCGACCCGAACGGCCGAGTCGTCACAGAACCCGGGAGCCCCGGCAGGGCGGGTGCTTGCTCAAAATGAGTTCCGCACGCAAAGAAGGCCACTTAATGTGGCCTTCGTCTTGCGCAGGACTGTTCGAAATTTTGAGGAAGCACCCGCCCTGCCGGGGCTCCCGGGTTCCCGCTTACGAGAGCGACGTTCTCAGCAACTCGTTGAAGAGCTTCGGATTGCCCTTGCCGCGGCTCGCCTTCATGCACTGGCCCACCAAAAAGCCGATGACCTTCTGGTTGCCGTCACGATACTGCTGCGCCTGATCGGCACAGTTTGCCAGCACCTCGTCCACAATCGGCTGCAGCGCGCCGGCATCGCTCACCTGACGCATGCCGCGCTCGTCGACGATCTTGTTGGGGTCATCGCCAGTCTGGGCCATGGCCTCAAAGACCTCGTGAGCCTGGTTGGAGCTGATGGCGTCGGTCGCCAGCAGCTTGGCAAGAGCTGCCACCTGAGCCGGCGCGATGCCGGACTCGGCGAGCGACACACCCGCGCCCTTAAGGTAGGCGATCATCTCGTTCACCAGCAAGTTTGCAACCGTCTGGGCCTCCTTGCCAGCCATACCGGCAGCAGCGGCCTCAAAGAACTCGGCAAACTCGGGGTCGCCGGCAATCTGCTCGGCGTCCGCCGTCTTAATACCAAAGTCCGCCTCAAATCGGGCGCGCTTGGCATCGGGCAGCTCGGGGATCTCGCCACGGCAGCGGTCGATGAACTCATCATCCAGATCGAACGGCGCCAGGTCGGGATCGGGGAACAGACGATAGTCGTCAGCCGTCTCCTTGACACGCATGACCACGGTGCGCTTGCGACTAGGCTCCCAGTGGCGGGTCTCCTGATAGATGATTCCGCCCTCCTCGAGCACCTCGGCCTGGCGGCAAATCTCGTAGGCAAGGCCGTCATGCAGGCTCTTAAACGAGTTGAGGTTCTTGAGCTCGGTCTTGGTGCCCAGCTTGGTCTCGCCGCGGCGGCGCAGCGACACGTTGCCGTCGCAGCGCATGGAACCCTTCTCCATGGAGCAGTCCGAAATGCCCAGCGTCACAAAGATGCGACGGAGCTTCTCCATAAACAGACGCGCTTCCTCGGGCGTGCGCAGGTCGGGCTCGGTGACGAGCTCAATCAGCGGCGTGCCGCAGCGGTTGTAGTCGACGAGCGACTCGGCCGCGGCGGTAATGCGGCCCTCGGCACCGCCCACGTGGACCATCTTGGCGGCGTCCTCCTCCATGTGGATGCGCAAAATGCGGATGGGCACCGTGTAGGAACCGTCCTCGCGACGCTCGGGCATCTGCAGGTTGGACGCGTCGTAGCTGGCCAGATGGCCGGCGCGCTGATTGCCCTCGCGCATGGTCGACGTCATGGACGTGGACAGGCCCTCGGCGTTGGCCGAGGCGCTCGCCAGGCTCTGAGCCTCGGCCTCGCCAAACGCGCAGTCGGGGCGCTCGGCGGCACCGCGACCGGTCACATCCAGATCAAGGTGACCGTACATGGCAAAGGCGACCGGACCCTGCGTGGTCTGGAAGTTCTTGGCCATGTCGGGATAGAAGTAGTGCTTGCGGTAGAACATCGAGTGACGCTGGATCTCGCAGTTGGTGGCGAGACCGGCCTTGACGATGCTCTCGATTGCCTTCTTGTTAGGCACCGGCAGGGCGCCGGGCAGGCCCAGGCACACCGGGCACACGTTGGCGTTGGGCTCGTCATCGTGGCTGAGCTTACAGTTGCAGAACATCTTGGTGTCGAGTGCGGTGAGCTCGGTATGGATCTCCAGGCCAATCACGGCCTCCCAATCCTGCAGGACCTCGGAAAGCTCCTTCATTACAGCTCGCCTCCCTTCCCGGCAAAATCGGGCGCGACGGAAAGCGCGGGCGCACCCGTGGCGGCATCGGCAAAGCCGCGCTCCAGGGCGCGGGCAAACATGAGCAGCTGACGGTCCTTAAAGGCAGGTCCCACCAGCTGGGCAGAAACGGGCAGCTGAGTATCCTCGCCCAGGCCCAGCGGCACCGAGATACCACCGTTGCCGCAGATGTTGAGCGAAATGGTGTACAGGTCGGAGAGGTACATCTGCGTGGGGTCGCTGATCTCGCCAAACTTAAAGGCCGTGCGCGGCGAGGCGGGCATGAGGATGGTGTCCACCTTGGCATACGCGGCGTCGTAGTCCTGCGTGATGAGCGTGCGGGCCTTTTGCGCAGCGTAGTAGTACTTGTCGTACACGCCCGAGCTCAGCAGGTAGGCGCCGAGCATCTGACGGCGCTTGGCCTCGGCGCCAAAGCCGTGGGCGCGCGAAAGCGAGCTCTGGTCGGACAGGTTGGCGCAGCCCTCCTCCTGGTAGCCGTAGCGAATGCCGTCGAAACGAGCCAGGTTGGAGAACGCCTCGGCCGGGCCGATGACGTAGTAGGCGGCGATGGCGGCGTCCAGGTGCGGCAGGTCGACCTCGACCAGCTCGGCGCCCTGGTTCTGCAGCTCCTGGGCGGCGCGCTGAACAGCGGCCTTGACCTCGGGCGTCAGACCCTCGGCCTCCATAAACGCAGGGATGATGCCCACGCGCTTGCCCTCGATGCTGTCATTGAGGTGCTCGGTAAAGTCGACGGCGCAATCCTGGCTGGTGCAGTCGTACGGATCGTGGCCCGCGCCGGTAAGCGCGTTCATGGCCAGCGCGACATCCTCGACCGTGCGGCCAAAGGGGCCCACTTGGTCGAGCGACGAGCCAAAGGCAACCACGCCGTAACGGCTCACGGCGCCATACGTGGGCTTAAAGCCCACCACGCCGCACAGTGACGCCGGCTGGCGAATGGAGCCGCCGGTGTCCGAGCCCAGTGAGAGCGCGACCTCGCCCGCGGCGACGGCAGCAGCAGAGCCGCCCGAAGAGCCGCCGGGCACGCGCTCGGTATCCCAAGGGTTGTTGGTGCGGTGGAACGCCGAGCTCTCGGTGGAGCTGCCAAAGGCAAACTCGTCCATGTTGGCCTTGCCCATGGGCAGGCAGCCGGCATCGAGCATGCGCTGGACGCAGGTGGCGGTGTAGACGCTCTGGTAGTCCCCGAGCATGCGGGAAGCGCAGGTGGTGTGCGTGCCCACGAGGTTCATGTTGTCCTTAATGGCCAGCGGCACGCCCGCGAGCAGGGGCAGCGGCTTGCCTGCGGCACGGTCGGCATCTACGCGCGCAGCGGCCTCGAGCGCAAGCTCGGGCGCCACCTGCAGGAATGCCTGGACCCCGCCCTCGCGCGCCTCGATGGCGGCAAGGGAGGCCTGGGCCACCTCGGTAGCGGTAAAGTCGCCGGCGGCAACGCCCGCGGCAATCTGGGCGGCGGTAAGGGAATCGAAGCTTAACGCCATTACTCGCTCTCCCCCTCTCCCAAAATGGACGGCACGCGGAAGTAGCGGTCGCGCGCGCTGCCGGCGTTTTCGAGCGCAACGTCGAGCGGCAGGTCGCGCTCGGGCTCGCGCAGGTCATCGCCCATAACGTTGGACAGGCTTCCGATGGGATGGAACGTGGGCTCCACGTCGGGCAAGTCATATTGCAGGACGGGCTCGAGCATCTGGACGGCGTCGTTCAGGTAGGACGTCATCTGGGTGAGCTCGTCATCGGTCAGTGCGATCTTTGCGTACTCGGCGATGCCGCGCACGTCTTTCTCGCTGAGTGCCATAGGCGCTCCCTTCCGCATAACAGATAAACCGCTCTAGTATACAAGGCAACGCCGCTTGGAGCAGGTGCTTTACCTAAATGCAGCGAAAACGTAACGAGGGCGGCGGTTGGCAGGCGGCGGGCCGGCGGTTCTGCAGCGAAACCGCACCGTCCATAGCGAAAACCGTCCCGCCCGCAGCGAAAACCGTTGCGTTCACAACGAAAACCATCACAACATTCGACGCTTTTCGCCAAAATCGAGATTTTCATCGAATGTTGTGATGGTTTGGAAGCCCCAACCACCACAAAGGTGCCTGTCCCCTTTGTGGTGGTTCTGGAGAATGTCTTATGCCGAGGCCTTGGCCTTGCGGCGCTTGCGGACCGCGTGGATCACGATGTCCAGCAGCAACAGCACAATGGCCACGACCACGATGAGCACGGCAAACTCGCGCTTGCCCCAGTGGCGGCCGGCCAGCGACTTTTGCTTGTCGACGTCCTTCTTGTTGTACTTGGTGCGCACGCAATGCACCAGCAGGCGATGGTCGTTCACGCCGTAGGGCGTGCAGGTGACGAGCGTCACCTTGTCGGCGCCCGGCTCGATGGTCAGCGACTCCATCTCCTCGGGCAGCACGACCTCGGAGTCCACCATCTTGTAGGCGAGCGTCTTGTTCATGGTGTGCAGCAGCACCAGGTCGCCGGGCTCCAGCGAGTGGATGTCGTCGAACATGCTCAGGTTGCGCATGCCCGAGTGCGCGGTGAGCACGCAATGCGTCGAGGTGCCGCCCACCGGTAGGCTCGTGCCCTCCAGGTGGCCGACGCCCGCCATAAGGACTTCCTCGCTCGTGCCGTGGTAGATGGGCATACTCACGTCGATGGAGGGGATCTCGACCCAGCTCATCATGGGGTCGCGGTCAAAGATGAGCTGCTGAGCGTAGGGCTCGATCTGGTCGGCGGGAAGCTCGGTGGCCTCGCCGGCAAGTTGCTCGTTAAAGGAGCGTGCCTGGAGCAGGATGCGCTCACGCTCCTCGGCAGACAGCGCGTCCACGGTGCTGGACACCGTGCTGATCTGGTTGAACACGCCCGAGGCCTCGAGCCGGTCCAAGATCCACGGCCAGGTCATAAGGCCCACGCCAATAAGGATGATGACGATGGTGATGAGCCGGTCGGCCCAGCGCGGCAGCCGCTTGCGACGGCGCTTGGGCTTTGGTTGAGGTTTGGGCTGCGGGCTTGAGCCGCCGTTGTCCGCGGCGTTATTGCTCTTCATATGTTTGGCGCCCTGCACCATCGCCGGTCACTCCTCTACAGCTCAGGTTGTCTAAACAAATAATAGCCGATTAGCGAGCTTCCGCGCCAGACAACGCAGCCAGACTGCACCGTCCAGTCGAGGATAAGCCCGCATTTGAGTTTTCAAAATGTCCCGGATCGACGGGGCGATTCGGGATACAATATCAATAGAAAACGACGCACCCCGCGTAAGTGTACGAGAGCGCGGGCGGCCTAGTTTTCAGCTTTTGTTAAATGCCCGGGATCCGACCCCCGGGCATTCTTATTTGCGCTTTCGACGCAAATGCCTTCTACCGTCCGCACCGCGCGTGCGCCTACGGACCTTAAACCGAACCTCATACGAGTCAAGAAACGCGATGACGAACGTGCCCATCGCCGCGAGGGCGGCGAGGGCGTTAAGGAATTTCAGCATTTGGGGACCTCCGATCGAGTCGTCGGCCGCCCGCGCACGGGATGCGTCGCAAGGCCATTTTACTGCGAGCGTATGCACCCACAGCTGGTAAACGCGATTTTAACAAACATTTGTTCGATAGTTACACACGCGATTCCTCGTCCGGCGGAGCCTGTCCGCATTGTCCGGGTTTGCCCGACGTGTTTGCGTTTTCAAAATGTCCCGAATCGGCTGGACAATTCGGGATAGAATGTCACTAGAAAACGACGCACCCCGCGTAAGTGTTCGAAAGCGCGGGCGGCCTAGTTTTCTGGTTTTGTTAAATGCCCGGGCCGCTAACCCCGGGCATTCTTATTTGCGCTTGTTGCGGCGCAAATGCCTTCTACCGTCCGCACCGCGCGTGCGCCTACGGACCTTAAACCGAACCTCATACGAGTCAA
>CABSNF010000019.1 GCA_902478995.1 uncultured Collinsella sp. | reverse complement strand
ACCCGCTATGGACAGCGTCCTCAGCAGGCCGGTTATATTACTGAGACGGGTTCGGGCGAGGAGATTCGCTCACAGCGTGACCGGTTCCGCAGTACGCCGATGCCCGAGGACCGTGCACTTCCCGCTGCCCGCGGCGTGGCGCGTGACCCTCGTGCCGGCTACGGCGACGGCGGCTATTCAGATCGCGGTCACCGTGGTGTCTCCACCGGACGCTCTCGCGGTGGCTATGCGGATGCCGATACCACGCAGGTGACGCCGCGTCTTCGCTCTCAATCACAGCCGTATGGCCAGCGCTCTTCGGCTCCGCGTTCGGGCCAACGTGGCTATCAAGGCCGCGGTGAACTTGCGCCCCGCTCGGGTCAGCGCAGCCTTCAGGGCCAGGGCGGCTATCGCGGCCGTTCCGATAGCAATCGTGGTCGTATGCCTCAGGGAGGCGGCCGCAGCAGTTCCGGTCGTGGACGCGGCGGATCACGTACTCCTCAAAACAACGGGCTCGATCCGCGTATCGTCTACGCCGGCATCGGTGCCGTTGTGCTGCTGTTGATTGTGCTCATCGTGGTGCTTCTGCGTGGCTGCGCATCTTCGGCGCCCGAGAACACGCCCGAGACGCCCACTGCTACCAAGATGACGACCAAGAAGTCTTCTAAGAAGACCGAAACGGTCGACGAGGACGATGACACCGATGAGGTGACGGATGAGTCGACTGATTCGGACGCTACCAAGACGACGGTCAAGAAGGAAGAGAACGAGGTCACGAAGGTCAAAGTCTCCGTTGCCAAGGGAAAGACCGCGTGGATTGAGGTCAAGGTTGACGGCAAGTCGGTCTATGGCGCCCAGGCGACTGGCCCCTTTGAGCAGGAGTACACGCCCGAGTCTTCGATCGAGATCACCACGTCCAAGCCTTCCGATGTCACCGTTACCAAGAACGGTGAAAAGGTTCGTTACGATACCAAGACCTCGGGCGTGGCGCGTGTGACGATCACCGTTCCCAAGAAGGAGACGTCTGATTCCGAGAATGGTGAAAGTTCTGATGGTACCGACACCGCCGATGGTACCGATACCACCGACGGTACCGATGCCCAGTCCACGGATGGCGCCGATACCGCAACTGACGGTCAGACACCCACCGATTCTACCGACAATTCGTACGATAGCTACTAGGCCGCTCGTACGCGAAAGGAAACATCATGGCTAAAGATTCCAGCTTCGACGTCGTGTCCGAGGTCAACATGCAAGAGGTCGATAACGCCTTTCAGCAGACCACGCGCGAGATTTCCCAGCGCTATGACCTTAAGGATTCCGGCGCCACGATCGAGCTTTCGAAGGGCGACAAGCTCTTTACGATCAACGCCCCGGCCGACTTTGTCTCCAAACAGATTATCGACGTGTTGAGCTCCAAGCTCATCAAGCGCGGCATCGACCTCAAGGCTGTCTCGTGGGATGCTCCGCAGGCGGCGTCGGGCGGCACCGTGCGCGTGCTCGGCCATATCGTCGAGGGTATCGACCAGGCGACCGCCAAGAAGATCAACAAGGACATCAAGGATCAAAAGCTCAAGGTCAAGGTGGCCATCGAGGCCGACAAGCTGCGTGTTTCCTCTGCTTCGAAGGACGCGTTGCAGACCGTGATTCAGTTCCTGCGCGACCAGGACTACGGCCAGCCGCTGCAGTTCACCAACTACCGCTAATATCAATCGAAAGGACCGCTCTCCAACATGGATACACCGTTGGGCTCCGTGCTCTACATCACCCTCGGGTGCGCTAAGAACGAGGTTGACACCGACCGCATGCGTTCTCTTTTGACCGCCGCGGGCTACCAGGAGGCATTCGACCCGCAGGATGCCGATATCGCCATCGTCAATACTTGCTCGTTCCTCGCCTCCGCAACGTCCGAGAGCATCGAGACCACGCTCGAGCTCGCCAACGAGGTTCAGGACGGCGTTCGTTCTTGCCCCATCGTCATGTGCGGCTGCGTGCCGTCGCGCTATGGCGATGACCTACCTGACGAGCTGCCCGAGGTCGCTGCCTTTGTGAAGGCCGAGGAGGAGGACGGCATCGTGGCGGTCATCGATGGCGTGCTGGGTGTCGAGCGCGAGATTGCAGCCTATATCCCGCAGGTCAAACGTACCGTCGAGGGTGCTGTCGCTTACGTCAAGATTTCCGATGGCTGCAACCGCTTCTGCAGCTTCTGCATGATTCCCTACATCCGCGGCCGCTATCATTCGCGCAATGCCGAGAGCATCATCTCCGAGGTGCGCGACCTGGTTGCCGGCGGTGTGCGCGAGATCGTGCTGATCGGCCAGGACACGGGCATCTGGGGTACCGACTTTGCCGACGAGGACGTCGCCGATGGCTCGCCGCGCAATCTGGCGCAGCTGCTGCGTGCCGTCGCCGAGGCCGTGCGCCCGCACAACGTCTGGGTCCGCGTGCTCTATCTGCAGCCCGAGGGCATGACTGACGAACTCATCGAGACGATTCGCGATACGCCCGAGGTGCTGCCCTATATCGATATCCCCGTGCAGCACTGCGACGCGCGCATCCTCAAGGCTATGCGCCGTTCTGGTTCGCGCCAGGAGCTCGAGGACCTGTTCCGCGATCTGCGTGAGCGTATCCCCGGCATCGTGATCCGTTCCACGGCCATGGTCGGCTTCCCGACCGAGACCGACGACGAGTTCCGCGACCTTATCGACTTTATGGACACCGTCGGCTTTGACTACACGAGCGTCTTTGCCTACTCGCAGGAGGAGGGCAGCCTGGCCGCTAAGATGGAGGGTCAGGTCGATGAGGAGGTTAAGCTCGAGCGCGCCCAGGAGGCCATGGACCTGGCCGAGTCGCTTGGTTTTGCCGCCACTGCCGCACATGTGGGCGAGCGCGCCCAGGTGATCGTCGACGGTATCGAAGAGACCGAGGATGGCGCCGAGCTGATCGGCCATGCCTGGTTCCAGGCGCCCGATTCCGATGGCGCGGTGCATCTGGACGCCAGCGAGGCGTCCGTGGGCGATATTCTGACCGTCGAGTTTACCGATAGCTTCTGCTATGAGCTTATCGGTCATGTTGTGGAGTAGGAGAGCGTCGTGGCTAACGAGAGCAATAAGGAACTGACGAGTGTCTGGACGCCCGCCAACATCGTGACGTGCGTTCGCATCGTCTTTATCCCGGTGTTCATGATCGTGTCGTCGCTTTCTCACACGAGTGTTGCCGGTACGGATTGGAGCACCTTCGACGGCCCGCTCGCCGCCGCTGCCTTCATTCTGTATGTGATCCTGTCGTGCACCGATAAGGTCGACGGTTATCTGGCGCGTTCGCGCAACGAGATCACCGACTTCGGTAAATTCTTGGACCCCATCGCCGATAAGCTGCTCGTGTTCTCGGCCCTGCTGCTGTTCTTGGATTTTGGCGCGGTGACCGTGTGGTCCGTGTTCATTATCCTGTTCCGTGAGCTTCTGGTGAGCGCCCTTCGCATGGTCGCGAGTGCGGCCGGCGTGGTTGTTGCCGCCGATAAGCTCGGCAAGTACAAGACGGCAACCACGATGGTCTCCATCTGCGGTTACCTGTGCGTTTTTGCGATGGCCGGCTTGCACCTTGGCCCGGTAGCGCTGACGCTCGGCATCTACTCGGTGTCGCGCTTCCTGTACGCCGTTGCCGTTGTCCTGACCGTTATCTCGGGCGCCCAGTACTTCTGGAACTGCCGCAAGATCGTCTTTTCGGTCTAGGTCCTGGTGGGTATGACGGTCTCTTTTGAGCAGATTTCCGCACATAACGAGGAGCTGGCGCGCGATATTGTCGAGCGCGCGAGCGCTCGGGGCGTGACGGTTTCGACGGCTGAGTCGCTGACGGCGGGTATGATCGCCTCGACGATTGCCGATATCCCGGGTGCCTCGGCGGCGCTGCGTGGCGGTGCGGTGACCTACTGCGATGAGATCAAGCATCGCGTTCTTGGTGTTGAGCAGGAGACGCTCGACCGCTATACCGCGGTGTCGCATCAGACCGCGCGCGAGATGGCGGCGGGTTCGCTGGAGCTGTACCAGAGCGATATTGCAGTGAGCGCAACGGGTTATGCCGGCCCCGGCGGTGGCACTGAGGACGATCCGGCTGGCACTTTCTATATTGGCTGGGCGTATCGTTCCGCCGATGGGGGCGTGCCGGTCGTGGACTCTGTGCGCTGCCACTATGAGGGCGACCGTTCGTGTGTTCGTGCCCATGCGGTCACGGAGGCATTGGGGCGCATTGCCCTTGTGCTCAACTCTATGGAATAGACATGTTTTAAGGGGCCTCCGGGCCCCTTAATTGTGGAGATAGGGACCTTAGGCTCATTTGGCGTTTGTGCTGGTTGTAGACGTATTTTTGCCTGCCTTGTTCATATTTGGTCCTTTGTGGTCAAGCATTTGGTCAGTGTTTGGTCGGCGTTTGGTTGGGTTTTGGAAAGGTCGGCTGCATATGATTTATCTGAACGGTTGACCACGAACAGCCGTTCGTTTATTATCGATGCAGGTTGTTAAGAGGAGGGCTATTCATGGCCAAGAATTCAGGTCCCGTACGTACCGTTCATGCTCGCACGACGGGTAAAGAGCGCGATGAGATGATCGCCACCACCAAGGCCGAGATCGAGAAGAAATTCGGCCAGGGTTCCATCATGAGGTACGGCGACGGTGGCCCCGAGCTCGAGGTCGAGGCCATCCCTACGGGCGCTCTCGCACTCGATGTCGCTCTGGGTATCGGCGGTGTGCCGCGCGGCCGAATCGTCGAGATCTACGGCCCCGAGTCCTCCGGTAAGACGACGCTTTCGCTCGAGATCCTGGCCGAGGCCCAGGCAATGGGTGGCGTTGTGGCATTTATCGATGCCGAGCATGCGCTCGATCCCACGTATGCCGCGCGCATCGGCGTGGATATCGACGAGGTGCTCATTTCCCAGCCCGATACGGGTGAGCAGGCGCTTGAGATCGTTGACATGCTTGTGCGTTCCGGAGCCATCGATGCCATCGTTGTCGACTCCGTCGCCGCGCTGACCCCGCGTGCCGAGATCGAGGGAGAAATCGGCGACACTACGGTCGGTCTTCAGGCTCGCCTGATGAGCCAGGCGCTCCGCAAGCTCGCCGGCTCGCTGTCCAAGTCCAACACGACGTGCATCTTCATTAACCAGCTGCGTGAGAAGATCGGCGTCATGTTCGGCAACCCCGAGACTACGACGGGCGGCCGCGCCCTTAAGTTCTTCTCTTCGGTGCGTATCGACATTCGCCGTATCGACAGCATTAAGCTTAAGGACGAGGTTATCGGTAACCGCGTGCGCGCCAAGGTCGTTAAGAACAAGGTGGCAGCTCCGTTCCGTTCTGCTGAGTTCGACATCATGTACGGTACGGGCATCTCTAAGGAGGGCTCGATTCTGGACATGGCTGTCGAGTGCGGCATCTGCAAGAAGATGGGCTCCTGGTTTGCCTATGGCGAGGACAAGCTCGGCAACGGTCGCGAGGCCGCCAAGGCGTTCCTGCGCGAACACCCCGATTGCGCTGACGAGATTGAGCATAAGGTCCGCCTTGCCTGCGGACTTGAGTTTGATGACGATGCTCCGTCCGTGGTCGAGCTGACCGATCAGCCTGCGCCTGAGGAGTTTGACGAGCTTTACGCCATCGATGGTTCCGCCATGCTCGATGATGACGACGAGTAGCGGTTACGCTCATGTCGTATACTGTGACCGAGGCCACGGTCGTCTTTCCCGATAAGAAGGCGGCCTCCTCGTTCTCGAGCG
Source organism: uncultured Collinsella sp. (assembly GCA_902478995.1). Lineage (GTDB taxonomy): Bacteria > Actinomycetota > Coriobacteriia > Coriobacteriales > Coriobacteriaceae > Collinsella. The sequence goes on along the minus strand of CABSNF010000019.1, from coordinate 21,974 downwards.
GGTATGCGTCCAAAAAGCCTTGCGCACATATCGATTGTGAGCTTGAGGGCGGTTTTGAGCGGTCCATTTGGATTCCCGTGCGGGTCGCGCGCCTGTATGTCAAAAATCGCCCCGATCTGCCCTGCGATTGGGATAACTTTCGTGAGGCGGTGCAGCTCATCGAGCGTAAATGTGCGCTTACCATGGTGACCGAGATGTTATCGCGCCGCGACCATGCGACGGGTGAGGTCCGTGACAAGCTGGCTCGCTACGGCTTTCACCAGCCCGCGATCGATTTCGCCGTCGAGCGCGCCACCGAGTATCACTTTTTAGACGAGAACCGCTTTTGCTCGTACTTTATCGAGGAGCGCAAGCGGCGCGGTTGGGGACAGCGCAAAATCGAGACCGAGCTCAAGCGCCGTCATGTCGTGCTCGATGACATTCCCGGTTATCCCGAGGATTATTTTGCCGTCGAAGACGATTTGGCGCGTGCGTCAGCCCTGCTCGCCAAGCGGCGTGTTCCAGAGACGCGCGGATTCGAAAAACTGGTTCGGTTTTTGATGGGCAAGGGCTTCTCGTATCACATCGCCGCCGATGCCGTTAAGGCACGTCTCGATGCCGAACGCGAGGAATGTGCGGTTTAGGCGTATGCGTTTTGTGGCCCTGCCGTTCACCGCGTTTTAGCCGCCGTGCCGGGGCCATTTATTTGACAGTTGTTGTGGTTCAACGTACGATAAACACTGTCATTTGCTTTGTGATATGTGCTCATCTGTGATGAGTTTGTTTATATGTTTATCTGTATCCGACCCGCATAAGCTGCGCCCATATTACTCAAATGTCGCGAGCCGTTCGTAAGGACGGTTCGCTTTGTTGTGTAACGAATCCATAAAAAGGAGTGAGCATGCCTATCATCGCAGCGCTCGTTGGCATCGTTTTGGGTGCCATCGCCGCCATTGCCTACATGCGCACCGCCAAGCAGGGTAGTCTTCATGAGGCCGACGAAAAGATCCAGTCGGCACACGCACAGGCTGAGTCCCTGATCGGCGATGCAAAGCGTCAGGCCGAGACCCTCAAAAAAGAGGCTCTGCTCGAGGCTAAAGAGGAGATCATCAAGAACAAGCAGGCCGCCGAGGCCGAGGACAAGCAGCGTAAGAGCGAGATTCGTACGCTCGAGAACCGTGTGATGCAGCGCGAGGAGTCCCTTGATCGCCGAAACGACGCTCTCGACAAGCGTGAGCACCAGCTGTCCAGCCAGGCCGGTCAGGTCGAGAAGCGCTCCCGCGAGCTTGAGGAGCTCTGCTCCAAGCAGACCTCCGAGCTCGAGCGTATCGCCGACCTGACCCGTGAGGACGCCCACAAGGAGCTCCTCGATAAGGTTCGCGGCGAGGTCACCCACGAGGCTGCCACGATCATTCGCGAGTCCGAGCAGCAGGTTCGCGCCGAGTGCCACAAGACCGCCCAGGAGATTCTGTCCCTGGCGATTCAGCGCTGCGCTGCCGACCACACAGCCGAGGTCACCGTTACCTCCGTGCACATTCCCTCTGATGACCTCAAGGGCCGTATCATCGGTCGCGAGGGTCGCAACATCCGGACCTTCGAGCAGGTTTCCGGCGTCAACCTCGTGATCGACGACACGCCTGAGACCGTCGTTCTTTCGAGCTTCGACCCGGTCCGTCGTGAGACCGCCCGTGTTGCCCTCGAGAACCTCATCGCCGACGGCCGCATTCACCCCGCCCGCATTGAGGAGATGTATCACAAGGCTGCCGACCTGGTTCAGCAGCGCGTGCGCGAGGCTGGCGAGCAGGCTGCCTTTGATACCGGTATCCACGACCTGCACCCCGAGATCGTCAAGACCCTTGGTGCCCTGCGCTACCGTACCTCGTTTGGTCAGAATGTGCTTCAGCACTCCCTCGAGGTTTCCGATCTGTGCGGCGTGATGGCTTCCGAGCTTGGCCTGGACGTTGTGACCGCTAAGCGCGCCGGCCTGCTGCACGACCTGGGCAAGGCAATCGACCACGACGTCGAGGGCCCGCATGCCGTCATCGGCGCCGAGCTTGCCCGCCGTTATGGCGAGAAGCCCGTTATCGTTCACGCTATCGAGGCTCACCATGCCGATGTCGACCCCAACACGGTGCTCGATGTCCTGGTACAGGCCGCCGATGCCGTCTCCGCCTCTCGCCCCGGTGCCCGTCGCGAGTCTGCCGAGAACTACATCAAGCGTCTTGAGAAGCTCGAGGAGATTGCCAACTCCCATGACGGCGTCGAGCGTACCTATGCCATGCAGGCTGGTCGCGAGGTCCACGTCATGGTTCAGCCGGACAAGATCTCCGATGCCCAGTCCACGGTCCTGGCTCACGATATCGCCCATCAGATCGAGGAAGAGATGGAGTATCCCGGTCAGGTGCGCGTCGTCGTGATTCGCGAGAGCCGCGCTGTCGATATTGCTAAATAACATGAGCGACGCGAACGAGCTCATCTCATTTATCGCGTCGATGTCGGGGGAGGGCAACCTTCGCGTCGAGGAGAACCTTGGCGAGGGGTATGTCCGCCTCCGCGTTTCGGAGGCCGAGCGGCGCCAGGCAAAACACGACATTCAGCATGTCGAGGATATCGTCATCGAAATGCTCCGTAATGCTCGCGATGCCGGCGCCGACAAGGTCTATCTCGCCACGACCAAGGAAGATGGCGTCCGCACGCTTGTCTTTCTGGATAACGGTTCGGGCGTTCCGCAGGATATGCAAGAGCGAATCTTCGATGCCCGCGTTACCTCCAAGCTCGAGAGCATGAAGATGGACCGTTGGGGCGTTCACGGTCGTGGCATGGCATTGTTTTCGATCAAGCAGAACACCGACGAGGCCCGTGTGGTCACGTCCGGCGTCGATCTTGGTTCAGCCTTTAAGGTGAGCGTTGCAGCCGACCGCCTCAGTGAGCGTGCCGATCAGTCCAGCTGGCCCCAGGCCGTCAAGGATGAGGACGGACGTTATGTCTGTGCTCGCGGCCCGCATAATATTATTCGCGCTGCCTGTGAGTTTGCGCTCGAGGAGCTGCGTGGTTGCGATGTCTATCTTGGTTCTCCGTCTGAGATTGCCGCGACCCTTTATGCTCAGGCGTCAAGTCGGCTCGATACGTCTCGTCTCCTGTTTATTGATGACGAGAGCGAGCTTCCGGTTGTCGATCGTTTAGGCCTTGCCTCTGATGCCGAGGACTTTATCCGTATCTGCTCGGGTTTGGGTCTTGAGATGTCCGAGCGCACGGCACATCGCATTTTGGCAGGGCAGATTAAGCCCGTTCGCGGTGTGACCGCGCGTCTGCTGCGCGAGCGTGATTCGTCCTCGCATGCGCCGGCTCCTGTCGATCTCGCGAAGGATCGTCGCGGGCTACGTATTGCCAAGGATGACATGGCACAGTTTTCGCGTGCTGTGGAGCGCGACTTTAATGACCTTGCCGCCCGGTACTATCTCAACCTTTGCGGCGACCCAAAGATTCGCGTTTCGCGTGATCGAATCACTGTGACCTTCGATCTTGCCAAAGAGGAATAGTGCCTTTACCGAGTCCACTCGGTACGATACAGTTATTGCAGTTAAAACGTACTTTTAAACGCAGGAGTTTCTTCATGGATTGCCTGAAGGTATCAAGCAAATCATCGCCCGCGTCCGTTGCCGGCGCCATCGCCGGCATGGTCAAGGATGGTGTGCCCGTCAACATTCAGTGTGTCGGCGCCGGTGCGGTCAACCAGGCCATAAAGGCTGTGGCTATCGCGCGCGGTTTTTTGATTCCAACCGGTTTTGATATTTCCTGCGCGCCCGTGTTCTCCGACATCCTTATTAACGGGGAGTCGCGCACGGCCATCCGTCTTTCTATTTACGTTCACCAGATCAATCGAGCTGCTATGGATAACGTCGTCATGGATGATGTTAAGCCTGTGGCATAGCTTCTGCTAGCCTCGTTTCGCTCCCCAACGTTAGGACTTATGCACATGGATCAGCGTTCCGTACGCGATATTCTTGCCGGTAAAACCTACTTTATCCGCACCTTTGGCTGCCAGATGAATCAGCACGATTCCGAGCGCGTGAGCGGTCTGCTCGATTCGTATGGTTGCCTCATGGCGCTCGATCCCGAGCATGCCGATATCGTTGTCTTCATGACATGCTGTGTGCGTGAGGCCGCCGATACTCGCCTGTACGGTCAGTGCAATTCCTGCAAAAGCCTGCCGCCTTCGCCTTCGGGCAAGCGTGTGGTTGCCGTGGGCGGCTGCATTGCGCAGCGTGATGGCGAGGGCCTGCTCACCAACGTCGATAACGTCAATGTCATCTTTGGCACGCATTCTATCGCACATGTGGCCGAGCTCATTGCCGAGGCGTTCCTTGACGGCAAGCGTCATATCCGCACCAATGAGCATGAGGATACGGATGCCATGAGCATGCCGTGGCATCGCGAGACCCAGTATCACGCCTGGGTGCCCATCATGACGGGCTGCAATAATTTCTGCACCTATTGCATCGTGCCGTACGTGCGCGGTCGCGAAAAGAGCCGCCCCTTCGAGGAGATTGTCGACGAGGTGACTGGTTTGGTGCGCCAGGGCGTGCGTGAGATTACGCTGCTAGGCCAAAACGTTAACTCATATGGTCGCGATCTGTTTGGCAAGCCGCGTTTTGCCGATCTGCTGCGTGCCGTGGGCGATACGGGTGTGGAACGCATCTTCTTTACGTCTTCGCATCCCAAGGACCTGTTGCCTGAGACCATCGACGCCATGGCCGAGACGCCTGCCGTTATGCCGCAGCTGCACTTGGCCGTCCAGTCAGGTTCGACGCGGATCCTCAAAGAGATGAATCGCCGTTATACACGCGAGGACTATTTGGGCCTGGTCGATCGCATTCGCAACCGTATGCCCGATATCGCGCTCTCGACCGACATTATCGTCGGCTTCCCAGGCGAGACTGAAGAAGACTTTGAGCAGACGCTCTCGCTTGCCGAGACGGTCCGCTATGCCCAGGCCTATACCTTCATCTATTCCAAGCGTGCCGGTACCCCGGCCGCAGAGATTGACGATCCTACGCCGCATGAGGTTATTCTCGAGCGTTTCAACCGCCTGGTTAAGGTTATCGAGACCACGGCACATGAGTATAACCAGGGTGAGCTTCATACTGTGGTGCCGGCGCTCATTGAGGGCACGAGCAAGAAGAACGATGCGGTCCTGCTGGGCAAGAGTCCTAAGAATCAGACCGTGCATGCGCCTATTCCCGAGGGTTACAGTATCGATCAGCTTGTTGGCAAGATCGTTGATGTTGACGTTGACGTTGCCAAGACCTGGTATTTGTCCGGCTCCGTTGTGGGCGAGCCGCGCTAATGGTTTCTCCCGGGGCAGGTCTTTCCGCCGTTGCGATCGTCGGTCCGACGGCGGTTGGTAAGAGTGATGTTGCCGACTGTTTGGCCGCTCGTCTTTCGTCCGAAGTGCTGTCGTGCGATGCGATGCAAATCTATCGCGGCATGGACATCGGTACCGCAAAGATGGCGCCCGATGAGTGTACGGCGCCGCTGCGTCTCGTCGACATTGTAGAGCCGGGTGTGGCATATTCTGCTGCGCTTTATCAGGCTGACGCTCGCGCGCATGTTGAACGTCTCCTTGGTTCGGGTCGCCTGCCGGTTTTTTGCGGAGGTACGGGGCTGTATCTCAAGGCCGCCCTCGATGAAATGGACTTTCCTTCGGGTGAACTTGAGGACGATCGTCGTATGGGCTATCAGGAGCTTGCCGAGCGTATTGGCGAGGAAGAGCTGCATGCCCTGCTTGCCGAGCGCGACCCAGAATCGGCTGCTGTTATTCATCCCCATAATGTGCGCCGTGTGATTCGTGCGCTCGAGATGCATGATGATGGTATTTCCTATGCACAGCAAAAAAGTCAGTTTAGTGTTCCGCGCGAGCATTATCATGCTCTATGGTTTGGTCTGACGCGTAATCGCGAGGTGCTCTACGAGCGCATTAACCTGCGTGTCGATATGATGTTTGAGCAGGGTCTTGTCGATGAGGTTCGCGGTCTTATGGACCAGGGGCTGGGAGATGCCCTGACTTCGATGCAGGCAATTGGCTATAAAGAGATTATCGATGCTTTCAATGGCGTGATTTCTATGGATGAGGCTCGCGAACTCATCAAGATGCGTTCGCGTCGCTATGCCAAACGTCAGCTTTCGTGGTTTAAGCGCGATGACCGTATCGTGTGGTTTGATATGGACGAGTTTACGATCGATGATGTCGTTGAGGACATTCTGCATCGTATTGAGGCTGCCTAATGGCCCGTTTCCCCCTTGTTCCCACGGCACCCGAGCCCGAGCGTGCCATATTAGTTGGTGTTGAGTGGCGCGACAATGCATGGCCGCTCGATCGTTCGCTTGACGAGCTTGAGCGCCTGGCCCATACGGCTGGCGCCCAGTGCGTGGCGCGTTTGTCACAGCGTTTGGTTAAGCCGTATCCAAAATCGTTTATCGGTTCCGGTAAGGTTGAAGAGCTGTGCGGCCTGGTGCATCGCATGGATGTCGATGTTGTTATCTTCGACGACGACCTGACGCCCTCGCAGCAATCCTATTTGGAGAAAGCCGTGGGCGAGCCGGTAAAGATTATCGATCGTACAGCACTGATTCTGGATATCTTTGGCCTGCATGCTCAGACGCGTGAGGGACGCCTGCAGGTACAGCTGGCGCAGCTTCAATATCTGTTGCCTCGTCTGCGCGGCATGTGGAGCCATCTTGCCAAGGAGCAGACGCGTGGCGGCATCGGTTCGCGCTTTGGCCAGGGTGAAAGCCAGCTCGAGGTTGACCGTCGCTTGATTCGCAATAAGATTGCCGCGCTTCGTCGTGAGCTTAAGCAGGTTGAACAGCGTCGCGATGTCCAGTCCAAGAGCCGCATTGAGTCACCGGCGTTTCGCGTCGCGTTAGCCGGTTATACCAATGCCGGTAAATCGACGTTGCTCAATCGCCTGACCGGCTCTACGGTACTTTCGCAGGACAAGCTGTTTGCTACGCTCGACCCGACGACGCGTTCGTATCGCCTGCCCGGCGGTCGCGGCATGACGATTACCGATACCGTTGGCTTTATTCAAAAGCTACCGCATGGTCTCGTTGACGCTTTTAAGTCCACGCTGTCTGAGGTTCTTGGTGCCGATCTGATCCTTAAAGTTGTGGATGCCTCTGACGAGGACTACGAGCGCCAGCTCGAGGCAGTCGATCGCGTTCTTGACGAGATCGGCGCTGGAGAGCGTTTAACGCTGACCGTATTCAATAAAATCGATCTTCTCGATAGCGTTGATCGATTGAGTTTCCGTCGTCGCTATCCCGAGGCCGTGCTGTTCTCGGCCCAGACGGGCGAGGGACTCGACGATCTCGTCGACCGTATTGCTCGTGAGGCGGCTGCCACCGATGTGTTGCTCTCCGCTGATATCCCGTATCGTGAGGGCGCCCTCATCACGCTGGTGCATGAGCAGGGAACCCTTCTGCATGAGGAATATCTAGAGGACGGAGTTCGCATTGTGGCGAAGTTGCCGGCCCGAATCGCGCCGCGTCTAGAGCGTTACCGCACCGAGTAGGCGAGCTCCAAAATGCCCAGAATGATGGGCTGATGCAGCAGATAAAAGGGGAGTGCATGACGTCCAAGGCTGGCGAGCGCCGGCAGGGGGTTGGCGTAGGCCCAGCTTGGGGCGGTCTTACCGATTCCCTGCGCTATGTGTGCGGCGAAGTATCCTGCAAGATACATAAAGATAAACGGGATGATGGGGTAGTAATCACCTGAGATAAATCCAGGGCTCGGAAATCCTAGCCACGCCAGGTATGGGACAGGGTAGGTCGTCTTGGGGATGCTCCAGGTGAGGGCGAACAACACAAGGCATAGGGACATGCCCCATCTCGCCGAAATCTTTTTAAGGACGGGATCGGTCAACGCGACGATGCCGGTACATGCGGCCATACAGTAGATGATGCCAAAATTAACCGAATCGTCTACTGAGACAAGTGTTGTTGCCAACCAGACGACGAGTGCTGCTAAGGCGTATTTGGCGGCACGTTTGATATTGTTGCGCGAAAGAGTGCACATCAAACCCGCGATAAACAAGAATACCCAGCTGATGCTGGCGCGCCAGATGTCTTGAAAGACAGTCTGGGTAAACCAGGGCATATCCCAACCGTACAGGTAGGCGAGATCGTAGCAAGCGTGAAAACCTGCCATTGAAATCATCGTAAACCCGCGGACGGTATCAAAGATGGTGATGCGTTTTTGCATTACGAGAACCGGCGCATCAAGCCGACGACTTTGCCCAAGATAACGGGATTCGTTGCATAGATAGGCTCCATGGTGTCATTCTCGGGTTGCAGGCGTACGCGTCCCTGCTCCTTGTAGAACGTCTTGACGGTCGCTGAACCATCAATCATGGCCACGACAATTTCGCCGTTCATGGCACTCTTTTGTTCACGGACGATGATGTAATCGCCATTGAAGATGCCGACATTGATCATTGAGCTCCCATGCACCTCAAGGATAAAGGAACCCTGATCGGTGGCGATTTCGGTCGGGATAGTAAAAGTGTCTTCGATATTCTGCTCGGCCAGAATGGGAATCCCAGCCGCGACGCGACCAACGAGCGGTAGCGAGACCGTTCCGCGAGGTGCGGTGGGCTCGTCAGATTTAGAAATTGAGACAGAGGAACCGTCCTCGTTAAAGAGTTCCAGGGCGCGCGGTTTGGTGGCATCGCGCTTGAGTAGCCCGCGCGCCTCCAGGGCAGATAGATGGGCGTGCACGGTGCTGGGGGAGGAAAGGCCCACAGCAGAAGCCATCTCGCGCACGCTGGGCGGATAACCCTTCTCCTGCTGATATTCCTTGATGAAGTCGTAAATTTGCTGCTGACGCTTGGTAATTTTGCGAGCCATCAGGGCATCCTCTCTACCCATGTCAAACAAATGTTCGAATTTTGCTTGACAGGAACAACTGTTCGAAGATAATAATAACCGAACATTCGTTCTCGCGCCAGACATTTTTGTCCGCGCGGCTTGATAAAACTGTTCTCAGCAAACACGCGAGAGGAGAACATGATGAACGCAACGAATATGGTCCAGGGAAACCTCGCCCTTAAGCTCGAGACGCCTGCAGAATACACTTTTACGGTTGTTCAGGGTGGCCGCTCCGGCTTTCAGCCTTTGACCGTAAAGCTTGCTCGCAATCAGCAGGCTGTAGCCGCGCCGGCCCGCGTTGCCCTGAAGGTTCCGACGATTGTCGCCGTTGCCGTTGCGCTTACGCTCTTCTTTGTCCTCGCTACGTCGGTCTTTAGCGCTCGTCACGCCGCGTATGCCGAGTCCGTTTCCAACGTTACCTACGAGACCATTCGCGTTCAGTCTGGTGATTCTCTTTGGTCGCTTGCCGAGGAATATCCAATCGAAGGCCTTTCCACGCAAGAGACTTCCGACATGATCCGTAACGTCAATCATCTGGAGCATGGTTCGCTCGCCGCCGGTGCGCATCTTAAGGTTCCTGCTCGTTCGTAATCATTATCGCGCTGCGCATGGTACCCTTGTTATCGTTTAAGAGGAGGTACCATGCGCTGTCCCAAATGCGGCAAGGCACATACCCGCGTCGTTGATTCCCGTATGCAGGAGTCAAATAACACCATTAAGCGTCGTCGCGAATGTTGCTCGTGTAATTACCGCTTTACAACGTTCGAGCGATGCGAAGACCCAATCGAGGTCATTAAGTCAGACGGAACTAAGCAGCGGTTCGATCGCAATAAGCTGCTCGTCGGCTTGATGCGCGCCACCATCAAGCGTGATATCGACACTAAGAAGCTCAATGAGATTATCGACGACATCGAGGTCGAGCTGCGCTCTCGCACGCTGACGGCCGTTACGTCCCATGAGTTGGGTGACATGGTACTCAAGCGCTTGGCCAAGATCGACAAGGTGGCGTACATCCGCTTTGCCTCGGTCTACCGCGATTTCAAAGACGTCGATGAGTTTCTGCAAGAGCTCGACAAGCTAAGGTGATTCCATGTCCAACATTACCGTTAACATAAAGCGTCTCGACCCCACCGTCGAACTTCCCAAATACGCCCATCCCACCGATGCCGGCTTGGATTTGCGCTCCAACGAGGACTGCGTCCTGAAGCCCTTCGAACGCCGTCTGGTCTCTACTGGGCTGGCCATCGCCCTGCCCGATGGCTACGCCGGCTTCGTCCAGCCCCGCAGCGGCTTGGCCATCAAGCAGGGCCTGTCTATAGTCAACACGCCAGGCCTCATCGACGCCCACTACCGAGGAGAACTCAAGGTTATCCTCATTAACCTGGATCCCACCAACAACATCCAAATCAACAAAGGCGACCGCATAGCCCAACTCGTCATCCAAGAAGTCCCCACGGTCAACCTCATAGAAGTAGAAGAACTAGACGAAACCGACCGTGGCAACGGAGGCTTCGGCTCCTCCGGCGTCGCCTAGGGACGCTCGTATCCCTCCCGCCCGGCGCTTACCTATATCATTCCATGCTCAAACATTCTCGCTTCGCAGGGGCGCACGGATCCCGCTTTCGCCTGAGCCCCATACATATCATCCCGTGCTCAAACATTCTCGCTTCGCTGCGAAACTGCGCGCGGGACGATATGTATGGGGCTCAGGCGAAAGGGCTACATGCTTGACATAAAACAATCTTTCTAGTTAGCCGATGCGATAAAGGGATGCCTCCTTTGTCGCATCGGCTAACTCTATTTATATTTTCCTGTTTTACCTTTGCAGGTTCTAATGGAGGGGATACCGAAGTAGCTGCTAGTAAGTAAACGTAGCTGCTCAGCGGGAGCCGCCCATATATCGTTCCACGCGCAGTTTCGCAGCGCAGCGAGAATGTTTGAGCATGGAATGATATATGGGCGGCTTCCGCTGAGCGGCGGACCTTCGTCTACCTGATATGAGCGGGTTTTCCGCCCCAGTAGAAGCGACAGAAGGCTCGTTTGCGCTTTTGGGGTTTGCCTACGAGCTCCATGGTTGCGATGGCGATGTCCTCCGCTGCGCGTGGACGGCGTAGTACTTCGCCGTTGATGAGTAGGGCTTTGAGCGACTCAGGGTGGTCGTGCAGGTGACGAAGCGTCACGATGAGTTCTCGTGCGGTGGTGACGTGCATGCTGGCGCCCATGCCGGTGAGCATCGTGGTGTTGGCCTTTTCTTGACCGTATGATTTGCCCAGCAGGATCATCGGCAGATGTGCGCATAGGCACTCGGTGACCGTGAGTCCGCCCGATTTGAGGATTGCCAGGTCGCAGCCGTGCATGAGGGCCGCCATGTCATCTACGTAGTCCAGTACCGTCACGTTGTCGAGCTTCATGGCGTCGAAGAGCGTCTTGAGGCGGGTGGCGTATTCCTCATCCTTGCCCGGCAAAAAGACAAAGTGCATGTCCTCGAAGCTGCGCAGGAAGGGGAGTGTGCGGTCCATCTCCGCGCGAAAGCGAACGTACGGTTGAGGCAAACTGGCACCGGCCATCACCAACACAACGGTCTTGTCAGCGGGGAGATTGAACTTCTCGAGTTCTTCCTCGCGATTGTAGTCCGTATCAAACCCGGCGCGAATGGGGATGCCTGTGATGCGGATTTTGGTCTCGGGAACTTTACGGGGGCGAAGTGTCTCGGCCATAAATTCGTTGGCTACGCAGAACAGGTCGGTGTCCTTGTGGGGCCAAAAGCCTTCGACTTCATAGTCTGTTGGTACGCAGATGACTGGATAATCGATACCCGTGATAACGCGGGCACCCACAGCGACGTTGGCCGCCGTGATGTGTGTTGCGACCACGGCTATGGGCCTGCGGGTGCGGACATATTCGTTGAAGGCAGGGAACATAATACGTGACCATGCCGTGCCTCCGCCCCAAAGCAAGTGTCCGGTAAGGGTATAACGCCAGGTCAAGTCATATATTGGACGCGTGGCGCCGGTAAACGAGGCAGCCGTTTTGTTGCCGTCGAATTTAATACGTCCAAAATCAAGGATATCGAGCACTTCAATCTCAACATCCTCGGGGATGCCGCTGGTGCCGCGGATGAGGTCGAATGCCTGCGCAATCGCGTTGGCGGCGGCTTTGTGGCCCGATCCAACCGATGCGTGCACAATGGTTACCAGTGGTTTTTGTGCAGGTGAAACGGTCATTTGCTCCGGTTGGGGAGTAGCTTGCATGGGCAGGGGAGCGCTATTGCTCGTCTGCGTTTGATCCATCGATAACTCCCCTTCATCTTAGTTTCGCAAGGAATCATTGTAGTGCATGAGTGTCACGTTCGTCTAAATTTGGGTATGAGCGCAAAGAACGCCAATCTTTCGACAGGAGGTCTCTTCATGACTACCCATCAGCCGATCGATGTTGCTATTATCGGTGGCGGCCCCGCGGGCTATGCTGCCGCCATTTACGCTGCGCGCTTCAACCTAACGACGACCGTGATTGAACAGGGCATGTCGGGAGGGCAGATCGCCACAACCAATGAGGTCGAGAACTATCCGGGCATTCCGCTCTTGAGTGGCGCCGAACTCGGCGAGCGTTTTCAGCAACATGCAGAGGGCCTGGGAGCACAGGTTGCATGGAGCATGGTTACGGGTATCGATTACGATGCCGATACAGCGCTGTTTACGGTGCATCATGATATGGGCGATACGCTGGCCTCGAGTGTTATCGCTTGCATGGGTGCTACGCCGCGATCTGCTGGTTTTGTTGGCGAGGATACGTATCGCGGTCGCGGTGTTTCGTATTGCGCGACGTGCGATGGCATGTTCTTTCGCGGTAAACAGGTCTTTGTCATCGGTGGCGGCAATGCCGCCTGCGAGGAAGCCCTGTTCTTGTCAGAAATCGCCAGCAGTGTGACCATCGTGCTGCGCCGCGACCAGTTTCGTGCGCCTGATGGTGTTGTCCAGAAAGTACTCGCAAAAGACAATATTACAGTTAGGTACCAAACTAGTATTGTGGAGCTATCGGGCGAAGCCATGCCAACGACGATTACCTTTAAGGACAATGCATCCGGCGAGACTCATACCGAGTCATTTGAGCCTGGCTCGTTTGGCATTTTTGTCTTTACCGGCACGCAACCCCATACCGAGCTTGTTGAGCATCTAGTTGATCTGGCGCCTGATGGCGGCATTCTGACTGATGAATCCATGGCGACCCGCACGCCAGGTCTATTTGCTGCTGGCGACATCCGTTCCAAGCGCTTACGCCAGGTTGTGACCGCCGTTTCTGACGGAGCCATAGCAGCAACGAGCGCATACATGTTTCTTCGCGGATAAGTACGATAATATATCTTATGTAAGGTTGCTATCAATTAACTAAATGGCGGGACGATGCATCTGTGCGCTGTTCCGCCAATTTTCTTGCTGGCTATGTGGTATGCAAAACTAGATAACCTAGAATACAATATAGAAAATGAATGGAGGACCTTTATGAACCACGTTAAACACGTTATTCCGATGTCCGATTCGTCGGTCAGCATTAAGCCCGAGGATATTCAGCCCACTGTGCTGCCTGATGCATTTATTCAGTCCGATATCGTTCGCAAACTCAATGCGTTGAGTCTGCCGCGCTATAACCAGTTGCCCAATGTGACGCTCTATCGCGACCAGGTTATTGAGTATGTTGCGTTGTGGATGGAGCCGCTGTCCATTTGCGTTGAACAGCCTGTCATTACGCCATCGATGATCAATAACTACGTAAAGGTCGGCCTAGTGCCTGCTCCGGTCAAAAAGCAATATGGCCGCGAGCAGATTGCCCGCCTGATCGCGATCTGCATCTTTAAGCAGGTGCTACCTATTGCTGCTGTGCAGGCACTCTTTAACATTCAGCGTTTGAGCTACGATGCCCCGACGGCCTTTGATTATGTGGTCGATCAGCTCGAGGCATCGATTCGTTCGGCGTTTTCCGTCGAGCAGACTCCCGTGCCCGATACGGCGCATCAGGTAACGCGTGAGTCGCTGCTTGTGCGTAGCGCGGTATCGTCCTTCGTTTCGAAGGCTTACTTGATGAGCTATCTCAAGTTCAATGGGTTTAATAGCTAGCCGACGTATAAAACGGGCGGGACAAAGAACCAGCTGTCACTTTGTCCCGCCCGTAATTTTGCTTGGTTGGACTTTATTGGCCCGAAGCCACGCCCATGCCGTAGCCGATAATCAGGCCGTGCATCTCGGCGTAATAGGAATCCAGGCCGTTGCAGGGCATGATGATGGTCTTGGAGCCGGGCCAATGCTCGACTATGCGGTCAGTAAGCGCCTGAGCTCCAGCTTCGTTCTCAACGTGATCGATGACGACCTCGCCGCCCGTAAAACCCTCGGCTTCCATGGTGTCGATGATCTTGTTGAGCATCTTCTTTTCGCCACGCGTGTGCCCGACGAGTTCGATTTTACCGACCTCACTCGCCGTGCCCAAAATGCGGATATTGAGCTTGTTGGCAATGACGCCGGCTGCCTTAGGGATACGTCCGGCTTTGGCGAGATTTTCGTAATTGCACAAGCTGAAGAGGATTTTGCTGTTCTGTTCAAGGCTATCGAAGTATGCGCAAGCGTCCACGAATGAGACATCCGGGTTGCTTGCAAGATAGCGGTCGAACAGCAAGAAAATGAGGTCCATTTTGCCGCCAGCTGCGCGTGAATTGACTAGATGAATCTGTCGATCGGGCTCCTCGGCAAGAACCATATCGCGAGCTGTGGCTGCCGCATTGTAGCTGCCCGACACGCCCTCAGAGATCGGCATGCAGATGGTCTTGTCTGCCAATTTGAAGAGCTCGGTCCACTCCCCTACGCTGGGACAAGCGCTCGAAGAAGCGTTCGTCTCCGCCTGAACAGCGCAGTTGAGCTCATGAACATCGAGCGAAAGGTCATCGACGAATTCACGCTCCCCCACTCGAATTTTGAGGGGCGCAAATGCAAAGGTGGTATGGGGCGCGGTCGGTTGCCAATCGCGGAGGTTGCAGCTTGAATCGGAGATAAGTGCCCAGCTCATAGAGGGTCCTTTCTAATCGTTCCCATTCAATTATAGCCATCTTGCAGACCGATTGGGCCGCTATCTAGTATTCAAAACTAGATAGCGGACTGCACTAAAGGCAAAAGAATGGACCCCATGACTCAAAGCCACGAGGTCCATATCCGTTTGCTTTATCTGAATACTTAGTAGCGCACGAAAATGTAGTTGTTGTTCATGCCGGCGGCAACGGAGCTGATGATAACACCCGTGTTGTAGTCAGAAGCATGAATCATCTGACCACCACCGATGTAAATGCCGGTGTGGTACGAGTTGACCACAACGTCACCGGGCTGCGGATCGGACACACGCGTCCAGCCCATAAATGTACCCGTGGTGCCCAGGCGGCAATAACGACCAGTGAGGCAATAGCTAACAAAACCAGAGCAGTCGAAGCTGTTCGGGCCAATTCCGCCCCAGGAATAAGCGCAACCAAGCTTACTGTATGCACGCGAGACAACAGAACCGCCGTCGACGGACTGGCTCGGAGCAGAAGGCGTCGGAGCCGGAGCAGGCGTGGAGGGCTGCGTCGTCGGAGCAGGTGCCGGCGTAGGAGCCGGAGTGTTGCCGCCCTGGTTGTTGTTATTGCTGGTCTGGCCACCGTTGTTGGTGTTCTCGGTCGTACCGGCAGTCTCGTTGCTCACCGTGGCCTTCTCGGCGGTGCTGGCGTTGATGCCGGCCTGCAGCGCGGCGTTGGCCTCGGTCTCGGCGGCAAGCTCGGCCTGCAGCTGCGAATCCAGAGAGTTTACGACGTTCTGGGCTTCAGCCTGCTGGGCGTTAAGCTCGTCGACCTTCTTTTGCGTGGCGGCGACGTTCTTCTCCTGCTCGGCCTGCTTATCGGTGAGCTGCTGCTTAAGCTCCTTGACCTCTTGAATGGTCTGAGCTTGCTTATCGGAAACTTTGCCGTAGTAGAACAGACGGTTGAGCATATCGCTCAGGTCATCGACACCCGTCAGAACCTGAAGCAGGCTCAGACCGCCGGTTTTGTACTCGCCGGCGACATAGGTCGAGAGCTTGGCCTGACCATCGGCGATCTCTTGCTGCTTTTGCGTGATCTCGCCAGCAGTCTGATCGAGCGCCTGCGTCTGCGTGGCGAGCGCATCGTAAATCTGCTGGGTTTGGGTACCGATCTGCTCGAGCTTAGTACGAGCAGCGGCAAGGTCGGATGCGGTATCGGCGTAGGCAGGAGCCGCGAGGCCCAAGCCCAAAACACAAGCGAGGGTTGCCGTAGCAGCGCAGCGTGCCATGTTTTTATGCGTGTTTGCTGTGCGCATGTAGCTTCCTTTCCAGTAACTAAGGGTAACGGCTAGTCCACCGTCACCAGGCTAAAGAGCTCCACATCGTCATCAGACGGCGTGAGCTTCTCGCGCGGGTTGAGAAACGCAAGCTCAAGGATACAACCGTAACCGACAAGCTTTGCGCCCATATCTCGCACCAGTTTACCTGTTGCCTCGACGGTTCCGCCCGTCGCGACCAAGTCGTCCAGAATCAACACGGTATCTTTAGAGCTGATAGCGTCGGCATGGATCTCAATTGAATCGGTGCCGTACTCGAGCTCGTAGCTCTGGCTTACGGTCTCGCGCGGCAGCTTGCCCGGTTTACGTGCGGGAACAAAGCCAGAGCCAAGGGCTACAGCCACCGGTACGCCAACCATAAAGCCGCGAGCCTCGGGACCCACGACCTTGGTGATTCCCATGCCGGCAAAGTGCTCGGCGAGGGCATCGGTCATGGCTTTGAGCGCCTCGGGATTGCCAAAGAGCGGCGTGATGTCTTTGAAGATGACTCCGGGCTCGGGATAGTCGGGGATGTCGACGATTTGAGATTCGAAGTCGTACATTGCATGACCTTTCAATGGGTTGCAGAAATTTCAGCAGCGGTTATATGTCCGCGGTGGCGGTGCCGGATTGCGAAGGGGCGACGACCTTGAGCGGCTTTACGAGAGAATCCTCGTGCGAAGCCGGCGCGGCTGTCTCTTCGTTTTTGGCCTTGGTGGACTCGGAGCGAGTGATTTCCTCATCGAGTGCATCGATATCGGCGTCCTCGACCACGGCGTTGAGTGACTCAAAAACGCGGTTTTTGAGCAGCGCGGTGTGCACGCCCTCCGTCAGGTCGTGAAGCTTCTTAAACGCACGCTCGAGCTTGGCGTCGCGCTCGTCATCGGAGGTATCCATTCCGAGCATGCTCACGAGCACCTGCTCAAACATCGAGGACTCGCGGTTGGCGGAAGACACGTACTGACGCAGGTTGCGCGGCTCGATATGGAAGCGTGACAGCTCGGAGCAGTAGCGGATGATCGGAAAATCGCGACCATCGACGAGCTCACGATTCTGCGGACTCTTGATGATGCGAATGAGGTCGTTCTCGGCGAGCGAGCGGATAAACGAAATCTCGACGCCCAGCATATCGGGAATGGTCTCGATGGGATGCAGCTTTTGCTTAGTCTCCTTGGGCTCCGTCTTGAGCGGAACATCGGACAGCAAGCCCACCTCGTAGGCGAGCGTTGACAGGTCCGTGGCGTTTTCCAACCGCTGCTTAATCACGTTGAGCGGCATGTAGCGAGTCTTCTGCAAGTGCAGAATGACTTCCAAGCGATCAACGTCCTCCTTGGAGTACTGACGGTATCCCTTAGGCGTACGATGAGGGGTAATGAGCCCCTCATCCTCTAGAAATCTAATTTTTGAGTTCGAAAGATCGGGGTATGCGCCTCGAAGTAGGTTGACGACTTGGCCGATACTCAGATAGTTGCGTTCGGCCATGCCCTACTCACCGGTTTCGATGCGCTCCGGCGTGCTCTCGTGGTAGATGAGCGTAAACGTACCGATCTGGACGGAAGAACCGTCGTGCAGCGGGGCTGCATTGACGATGGCACCGTCGACCCAGGTGCCATTGAGCGAGCCCAAGTCCTCGATGCGAGCGCCGAGGCCCTCGCGAATAATGCGCGCGTGGCTGCGCGAAACGGTCATGTCATTGAGGAAGATGCCGTTCGCAGGATCGCGGCCGATGGTGGTCACGTCGTCCTCGAGTTCAAAAGCGGCACCAGTCTGCGGACCCTTGACGATGGACAGAACGGGGGCGGTGATGCGCACGTTGGCCATGAGGTCGGGAACGGTGACGTCGCTTGAAGGAACGCGGAATACGCAGGTAGCGTCCGCGGTCTTATCATTCTGAGGCATATTGTTAACCATGTTGTCCATGACAACCCCTAACTTATCGCGGACCTGCCGCAAATAATGAACCGTACGTAATCATACCCCAACGAATCAGTCTTCGATTTCAGGGTTCAGAAAGTCGATGTCCTCGTCCTCGGGATGCGCGAGAGCCTGTTTAATGGCCGCTCCGCCCTTAATGGAGTAGATGACAGCCGTGAGCATGGAGAAGATCACGCCGCCGTACACAAAGAAGATGCCGAGGGGCACCGAGCTTCCGTTGAGGCCCGGGAAGGCCGTAAGGGATGAAGGTAAAAGATGCAGGCCGTCAATAACGGGGAAACCGAGCAGCATGAGCGAGAAACCAGTCATGAGCAGCGCTGTGGCAATCTTTCCCGGGAAGACGACATCGATGGGGCGACGGTGATAATGACGAACGATAAGCGTGCCGATGCCCAGATAGATGTCGCGGCCAATAATGAGCACGCAGACCCAGACGGGCAGCTCTCCGCGGACCACCAGGCCAAGTACGCCGGTGAACAGCAGCGCACGGTCGCAAATGGGATCCATGACCTTGCCGAGCCATGAGACCGTCTTAGTCATGCGGGCGATCTGGCCGTCCATCCAGTCGGTGGAGGCGGCAACGGCGTAGATAACGATGGCGATGACGCGGTTGTTATCCGTCACAAACAGGTACAGAAATACCAGGGTGAGGATCAGGCGCGTAAAGGTGATGAAATTGGAGATCGTAAAGATCTTATTCGACGGGTAATCGGAAGTGCCGATAAGCTCCTTTTTGATCTTCTTTTTGATGCCCACAGGACTCCCCCGCTGGTTAACGACAAAACTTTCGATACTATACCCGTTCCGGCGATGTCTATCCAGCGTAAGCATAGAGAGTCCAGACATGTGGAAGGTGCTTTTGGGCGACGGGGATTTCGCATTCGTGTACATCCGCCTCCAAACATGTCGAAAAATGTCGATTTTGGTGGCTAATGTACACGTTTTGATTCGGTGATTACATCGATCGGGAACGTTGTTACTTTAAGCAAAATAATCATGGTGATTAAAACAAAAAAGGTCAGGCACTAAGTGCCTGACCTGCAAACTTCTGGTCGGGACGACTGGATTCGAACCAGCGACCCCTTGACCCCCAGTCAAGTGCGCTACCAAGCTGCGCCACGTCCCGAAGCTCTTGTTTGTTGCTCTGCTCTCGCTCGCAACAGGGAGTATATTAACCCGAAACTTTGGACTTGTGCAAGAACTTTTTTATAAATTTTGAAGCAAGTCCAAAATTGTATCTGCGAGCTGGGGTTTTGTTAGCACGGGAAGTTCTTGCGTGCCCGTTGTGCTCACAATCCAGGCCTTGTTAGTGTCGGTTCCAAAGCCCGAATCGGCGCGCGAGACATCGTTGGCGATAATGGCATCGCAACCCTTGCGGGTGAGCTTGCGCTGTGCGTACTCCAGGACGTTATCGGTCTCGGCCGCAAAGCCGATCACGCACCGTTCCCCCTTTTGGCGCGAGAGCTCGGCCAAAATATCGACCGTCTCGACCAGTTCGATGCGATCCAGGCGTTCGTTGGACTTTTTGAGCTTATGGTCCGCAGGGGTGCCGGGTGTATAGTCGGCGACGGCGGCCGCACAAATAGCCGCGTCTGCCGTCTGGAAGGCGCTCAGCGCCGCCTGGAGCATTTCTGCGGCGGTCTGCACGCGCACGCACTTCACGCCGTGAGGAACATCGAGTGATGTCGGTCCCAGCACAAGCGTGACCGCGGCGCCGCGGCGAGCAGCCTCCCCCGCCAGGGCGATGCCCATCTTACCCGAAGAGCGGTTACCAATGAATCGCACCGGATCGATCGACTCGTGCGTGGGGCCGGCGGTAATCACGATGCGCTTACCTTCCAGGTCCTGAGGCGCGGGGTTGAGCACCTCGCAGACAGCCTCGAGGATATCCTCGGGCTCACTCATGCGTCCCGTGTCCACGTCGCCGCAGGCAAGGTAGCCGCTGCCCGGACCCACCACATGGACACCGCGCTCGCGCAACGTGGCCATGTTGGCCTGCGTCGCCGGCGCCTTCCACATGCCGTTATTCATAGCGGGTGCGATCACGATGGGTCGCGGTGTGGCTAGTAGCGTGGTGGAAATAAGGTCATCGGCGATGCCGTTGGCCATCTTGGCGATGATATTGGCCGTCGCGGGTGCCACGACCACCAGATCGGGCTCCTGTGCCAGCGAAATGTGGTGGATGGGGTCGGAGGGATCGTCGAATAGGCCCACGGCAACGGGCTCGTTGGTGAGCGCACGGAAGGTAAGCGGGCCCACGAACTCCGTGGCATGCTCGCTCATAACGACCTTGACGTGGGCGCCGCGCTTTTGCAGCAGGCGCACGATATTGCACGACTTATAGGCGGCGATCCCGCCGGTAATACCCAGCAGGATCGTTTTTCCCTCAAGTTGCATTGAATTGTTGGGTGCCGCCGTCATAGTTAGGCTTCCTTACTGGGGAGTACCAGGAGGCGGTGGCAGTACGGGCAGTGCGTAATCTCGCTGCCGTCGTGGTTGAGGTCGCTCATGGACGACGCCTGCAGCGCGGTGTGGCAGACCGTGGGGATGTTGCCCTTGATGGTCTCGACGGCCAGGCCGCGGAACTGCTTGAGCAGACGCTCGTAGTCGGTGAGCACGCCGGTCGGCAGCGTGGCGGCAAGCGCGGTGCGCTCCTTAGTGGCGGCATCGATCTGAGCCTGCAGATCGGTAGCCTTGGCGCGAGCAGCCTTGGTATCGGCCTTTACGCCCTCCTCGAACTTGGCGATGATGGCCTGCGCGCGAGCCTCGCGGTCGAGCGCCTCCTTATGAGCGACAACAACGTCCTTGCGGGTGTGCTCAATCTTGTCCAGGCGTTTGGCCAGGGTGGCGAGCTCGTTTTCTAGATCCTGAACCTCGCGGTAGTCGGAGCCGTCGACGTGACGCTTTTTGGCAGCCTCGATGGCGTTGTTGGTCTGAATCTCGGTGGTGTTGAGATCGTCGAGCTCAATGTCCAGATCCTTGCGCTGGGCGTAGAGCTTGGTCATCTCGGACTTGAGCTTCACATAGGTCTTGCGCTTGGAAGCGAGCTCCTTGAGCTCCGGCATATTGGCAAGTTCGCTCTTGTTGCGGGCGAGCTCCAAATCGATCTGTTGCAGCTTGAGTAGCGTAGCGCCGGCGCTCATAAGTTCTCTCCTTTTGTCACAGTCCACCATTGGCAAGGGTTCAGTATTTTAATCGCATGACGGGGGTCGACCCCGGCGTCAACTGCAGAGTTCATCAATATATCAACGAACGGTTCCTCAGAGCGGTCGTGGCCGAGCAAGATCACCGACAGCCCGCGCAAGGCAAGGTCTTGCGCCACGTGGTAGCCCGCCTCGCCCGTCACGACAACATCTGCGCCTGCGGCGATGGCGAGCTCTCCAAAGTCGCCCAGGGAGCCGCCCAAAATGGCGACGGTGCGGCACGGACGATCGGCTTCGCCCCACACACGCGGGTCGCTGCCGAAGGCCGTGGCAGCACGGGTGGCGAGATCGCGCAGCGTGCACGGGTCGTTGAGCGTTGCAAGCGCGCCCAGGCCGGTGGCCTCGGGGTCGTCCAAGTGCTCCAGTGAGCTCACGGGTGTGGCACCCAGCAGCTCGCTCAGGCAGACGCGGGCTTCGTGCGACCGGTCCAAGTTGGTGTGGAGCGATATGATGCTCACGCCGCAACGCGCTGCCTCGTAGAGCGCCGCGCTGCATTGGGGGCGTGCGGCATCCGCCGGACAAAAGGCCTCGGGTGCCTTGATGTCTGTCTCTTATACACATCTGACGCTGCCGACGAAGCTAGAAG
>CABSNF010000018.1 GCA_902478995.1 uncultured Collinsella sp. | reverse complement strand
CGCCAACGCCGTAATCAACGAGAATACGGAGATCGGTTCTGTGGGCAATCGATCGCTGTTGACGTTTTTGATGACCGTATCGAGGTGACGAACCCCGGCGGCCTATACGGAGGAAAGACTCGCGAGAACCTGTTTGACGGCAGCTCCCGATGCCGCAACGCGACGCTCGTGAAGCTCATGTCGCTTGTCCCATTGCCCGACGGTGCGGGCTCTCCTGCCGAGGGCAACGGATCGGGCATTCCGATGATGGTCGATGCCATGCGTGCGCAAGGTCTGGCCGAGCCGTTGTTTTGCCCGGGTTTCGACCGGTTTAAGGTTGTCCTTTACCGAGCGAAGGTTGAGCAAATCGATCATGGCGGGGACTTAATTGTGGCGGCACTCAAACGCTACGGCGAGCTGGGGACGCGTGAGCTGGCAGAACGTACGGGGCTTACAATTTCCCAGGTTAGGTCGCGCGTCAACGCGCTCATTGCTCAAGGCGAGCTCGAGCCCACGGCGCCGGCGACGAGCCGCAACCGCAAGTATCGACTGTCGGAGCGCGTGGGATAGATGCGTTAGTGGACGAGGCGACCCAATAATCGACCCTCGATTGGCGTCCATTAAGGTAAAGCGGTTGTTGCCCAGTCGACGGTGATGCTAAAGACTCGGCTTACGCCGGCATGGCCCCGAACCCGTCTATCAGGAACAGCCTGAGAACCAGCTTGATGACATTTCCCGGTTTGACTTCTGCCGCGTCAAAGACGTGGCGCTCGGCGAGCTCGCTGCAGTATGCATAGATGTCGCGGATAAGGTCCGCGCCCGAGAGCGTAAACATGTAGCCTGCGTCCGAAAGCGCATTGGGCGCGGCAGGCAACTTGGCCATGTGACAGAACGTTTGCAGGTCGGGCGCCATAACGTTCTGGTAGTCGAGGTGGCCGTTGGCATCCTGCGCGGCAAGCTCCAATTGGCGCACAAAATCCAGCGCCGCCGCTAACACAAAGCTCGGCGTAGGCGCATTGACGTCCTGAGTGGTCGCCACAAGCCTGCCCGCCGCCTGCGTGACAAGCCAAGCGACCTCGCGCTGGCAACGCACGGCCTTGCGCGTAACCGGCTTGATGGACGAAGAAGAAACGCTTCCCTTGGGCGGATTCGAAACAGCCACAAGAACCTCCCATGAACGACCCGGCCCAACAAGCCCGGATGAAACACGTGCTACATCAGTATACAGGGAAGTGGGGTAGCGGGGTACAAGCACGCCAGCGGCAAACCGAGAGCATCAACGATGTGCCGATCGCGGAATGAGATCTCGTAATAATTGACTCTCGGCCATATTATTGAGGGGCATGACTCGCGTTCGTATGGTTGTAGGTGCTGGCGATGAACGACATTGACCTTGCTGTTCCGTTGATGGATGGACCAAGCTATGACCGCGCCTGCAGTCTCGTGCCTTCCGAATACGTTGAGGCATGGGAGTGGTTTCTGGGTGAGGAACAGCGCGGCGGCGTTTGGACCAGCCTTCCGCACCACACCAAGGAAGATAGCCCTCAGTATCAGTACCGTTTGAGAATTGGCTCGGACTTCTTTCCCGTAACGCGGGATTCAGGGATCTTCTGGCCGGGCCAGGATCGGGTGAAGCAAGATCCCAATAAGATCTTTGCGCTTTCGGTCCATAACTCTAAAAAGAGCTTCTACACCGATGTGCCTCCGCTCTATTTGGATGACGGTACGTGGGTCATTAAGTATTCGGTCCAAGCGCCAGGCGCCGTTGGTTCTCGAGACCAGAATTACAACCGTAAAATGCTCAACTGCATGGAATGTGGCGTCCCAGTCGGAGTCATATTTGCAACCGAGGTGGGCTATAAGGTGCTCGGCCTTGCGTTTGTTGAGCGGTTCGAGCCCGAAAACGGATGGTTTGTTCTGCACGGTCCTGTTCATAAAGGCGGACCGGACCCTCGTTTTGCGCCCGACATGAGTTATCTGAAGCACATACCCGTCGATATTGAGTTTGCCGGACAGGGTGTGACCGACGACGAAAAGGTCCGCTATGCGTTAAGGCGCGAGCGATTGGGGCAGCAATGGTTCCGCAAGCAGCTCGTTGCCGCCTATGATGGCCGTTGCGCGGTGTCGGACTGCGGCGTCAGCGAAGCTCTGGAGGCTGCACATATCGAGAATTACTCGGGACCCAAATCGCAGGTTGCCAGCAACGGTATTCTGCTTCGGCGCGATCTTCATTCCCTATTTGATGCTCACCTGATTTCGTTTGAGCCTGTTTGCGGCGAATATCGGCTGTGCGGATCGTACCTGCTGGATAAGACCGACTACGCTTCCTTTGCGGGTGCGACGCTAAGGCAGCCGAATGAGCGTCAGTGGCGACCCGATACGGTGTTTCTTGAGGCCCATCGCATTGAGTTCGATCGCTCGGAAAAGAAGCGTGAAAAGGCGGGGCTTCTGCCGTATTAGCGTATTTGGCTTTGGCATTCTTTGACGATCGTGTTGTTTGATCGGATCGCGTGGCGATGCAATCTCGCGCCCGCCCGCCGGTGCATGCTCTTCCTGATTTGTATAGCGAGAGGGGAGCGTGTATGAGCTGGCGAGGCGATATTGCGATGGGGAAGTACGGAAAACTGCCGTGTGCCCTTATAGACAACAATATGTTTCCGAGCGTAGAGGTTGATTGCGGGTCGTTTGTCGTCACCTGCCCTTGCTGCGGCTCGCAAATACCGTGTCTCGACATTCGGTTTATCGATGCGCGCGACAGACTCAGCGACGAAGTGAGAAAACGGACAGGCGTTCATATGCCGGTGTATCCGGAGAAATGCCCTGTTTGTGGCCTCGATATCGTGTACGACGCCGGCGACGAGGGATAGGTGATGCGGAGGAGTTGGCTGTGAGTGTCTTTTGCCTCTATAAATAAATCCCCTCACCGAGTTGCTTGTGGAACTCGGCGTGATGGTCGCGTGCCCAGGTAAAGAGCGCCTGGTCAAAGTCGGTACGCGTGGCCGGGACGCCAAAGACGCCGGCAACTTCGACGCGTATAAACTCCAGTGCCGGCAGCTTGTTGATGGCAGTGAGGGCAAACGGGGACGAGGGCTCCTCGAACAGATAGCGGCTGCCTTGCAGCGCGTCGCAACTGGTGCACGTGTTGCCGAGCGACGGGGCTTTGGAGGCTCGCGCGCCTACGGGCTTGTAGCCGCAGCGCTTATGAAGGTAGTCGCGGATCTCGCCCGGCACGCAGCCAAGAGCGGGCACGATGGCGAGTGCGTTGGCGTTGGCCGTGTCGATGGCAATGTACCTGGCTTCGTTGGGCGCGTGCGCGATGGCGATGCTCTCGTCGTTATCGGTTCGATAGGGAATGCCGAAGGCCGCGACCGAGGTCTCTTTGTGACACTTCCAGCACTCGCGCTTGCCCAGTACTAGATATATATACGGCGCTGAGGGGTCGGATCGGTCAACACCGGGCAGCCACTCGGCAAAGGGCTCGGGGTTGACGCCGCTGGGTACATACCAGATCTTCTTGGTCCGGTCCCATTTGGCGCCCAGCGCCTTGGCTTCTTCTTTGTGCGAAAAGGGGACATCGAGCTCGGTGCGCATGGCGGCTCCTTGGTGCTGCAGGTGCAAGTGGCTCAAGGATACCGCAGGGCGCAGACATCGCGGCGTTTTGTCGAGAAGTTGCGGCTCGGATGGGTTCGAGACGCGTTGGTCTCGGCCTCGGTGGCTATTGACGCGGTTTTGTGCATGGGCAGGGTGGTTGCTTGGGCGGTTGGAGCTGCCAGCGGATTTGGCGACATAAAACAAAACAGCCCAGAGACATAGTCTCTGGGCTGCGAACATTTGGTGGGCGTTAGAAGATTTGAACTTCTGACCTCTTCCGTGTCAGGGAAGCGCTCTCCCCCTGAGCTAAACGCCCGATCAAGGGTGCGCAAGCGCGCAAGGGATAATATAACGGAGCCTGAACTCGGTGGCAAGAACATTTTTAAAAATCGCTTACATTGTGGAATTCGGGGGCTTTGTTATATCCATTTCAAAAGAGCCTGCTGCCGCGATTTGGCTGTCGCATAATGCAAGGCCATTGCGGTATCGAGCTATGGAAAGACGTCTGCGGAATTGTCCTACCGATAAGCGGACAAGCCTCTAGCTGATGCCTTCGCCGTGGTAAGGTAAGCCGAATTGTTTCCAGGCTGTTTCGGGGGAGTGGAATGAGCAAAGAGTGTGTCGAGCAGGTCGAAGGCGCAGGGGCTTCGGTGCCGATGACCGATATATCGAACATTGATGTGCCCGAGGGCACCGACGAGCTCAGTCGCAGCACCCGCCGTGCATGGCGCGATCGCCTCAACGATGCGTCGTCGCGCAAGATGGCATTGGGCGTCTTGGCTACGCTGGTGGGCGGTTCGTTTTGGGGCTTCTCGGGCACCAGCGCGAGCTTTCTGTTCGATACCTACCACGTCGACACCTTGTGGCTTATGAGCGTGCGTCAGATTCTCGCCGGTCTACTCTTTATGGCCGTGGTTGTTACGCGCGACCGCGAGCGCCTGATTAAGCTCTGGACCACACCCGCCGATCGCAAGCGGCTGCTGCTCTTTACCGCTTTTGGCCTGCTGTTCAACCAGTTTTGCTATCTTTCGGCCGTGCGCCTGACGAACGCCGGAACCGCGACGGTGCTCCAGTGCCTGCAGCTCGTTATCATCATGGGCTACACCTGCGTGATCGATCGCCGCATGCCGCGTACTCGCGAAGTCATCGGCATTGGCCTGGCTCTGGGTGGAACCTTTTTAATCGCCACCGGCGGCGACCCCACCAGCCTGAATATTTCGCCGCTTGGCCTGGCAGCAGGTCTTATGTGTGCGGTCAGCGCCGCGTGTATGGCGGTGATTCCCGCCAAGATCCTGCCCGAATACGGTAGCCCCATCGTCACGGGCTCGGCAATGCTCACGGCGGGCGTGGTCTCATGTGTCTTCGTGCAGCCCTGGGCGCATATGCCGGCGCTCGATGCCGCCGGTATCGAGGCGCTCGCGGTGTTCGTGGTTATCGGCTCGTTTTTTGCTTACATGCTCTATATGCAGGGCGTTAAGGACATCGGCTCGGTACGTGCGAGCCTCATCGGAACTGTGGAGCCGGTTTCGGCGACCATCACCAGCGCCGTTATGCTGGGTACGGTGTTTTTGCCGACCGACCTTATCGGCTTTGCCATGATCATCGTGATGATGTTCCTCACGGTGTAGTTGACGCCGCCGCCAAGACAGAAAAGGTGTTGTGCCGCATTTTCGCCAATTGACGTCCGTGTCTGGAGTTTAGCTGTCGATGCTCAAAATGCCATAAACTAGTAACGTTATGGACTTTTTCATTGCGACTCAATTGCGAGGATTTCTTTATGGCTGGTAATCACTTTAAGGGCAGCGATAGCGGCCGTCCTGCAGTTCCGCCGCGTCCGAACGGGGCTGGTAAGGCCGGCACGCCGGGCGGCGCTGGACAGGGCGGTTCCGGTAAGCGCGTGTCCCCGGGCGAGACGGCGATGTTCACCGCTCTGTACGAGCAGTCTCAAAAGGCAAAAAAGACCGGCCGTGCAAGAGGGAATGTCTTTGCGGGCGGTGCAACCTCCGCGTCGCAGCCGAGCGGGGCTCCTTCGGTGCCTGCGAACAACGCAGGTGCTGCCAACGCCGCGAATGCTGCCGGCAACGTTAATGCCGGCAAGGCCGCCAACAATACTCCCTCTGCCGGTGGCGCGGGGCTTACGGGTAACCTTGGCACGATTTACACCGGCGCCTCCGAGACTGGCACGTTCGCCCGCCTGGATGATAGCGGTGCCGAGTTTGCGGGCTCGGGTTCCAAGGAAGATTATTACGATTTTGGCTTGAACTACGGTAGCGAAGCTTCGTCGAGTTCGACCTCTGACGGTCTGGTCCGTCATCGCCATCGCAAGGGCGAGCGCAAAAAGCGTCACACCGGCGCCATTATTGCCGCTGTAGTCGCGGTGCTTCTCGTTGCGCTTGGCGCAAGCGGCTTTATGCTGCTTAACTCGGCAAAGACCGTAAAGAGCGAAGCGAAGGAGGCTGTCGAGATCGTCGGTGGCCTTAAGGACAAGGTCACATCGGGCGATTTTTCGACGCTGCCTGACGACGCGAAGAAGATCGATGAGCTCTGCAACAGCATGAAGGCGGAGACCTCGAGCCCGCTGTGGACGGCGGCTTCGTTTATCCCGGTGTATGGCGGCGATATCAATGCGGCCCGCACCATGATTGACGCCCTGTCCGATGTCTCGAGCAATGCGCTGGTTCCCATGGCCGACAACCTTTCGCAGGCCACGCCCGGCAAGCTGTTCCAGGACGGCATGATTAACGTGTCCGCGCTGCAGGCGGTCGCCGATTCGCTTTCCAGCAGCTCGAAGGTGTTCAAGAGCGCCAACGAGAAGATCCAGGGCATTGGCGATACTCATATTTCCCAGGTGACCGAGCTGGTCGATAAGGCCAAGGACGGCTTTGCCACCCTCAACGGTGCGGTTGACGCGGCGGAAAAGGTCGCCCCCGTCCTTCCCCAGATGCTCGGCGCCAACGGCCAGACGCGTCATTATCTTGTGCTCGCGATGAGCAATGTCGAGATCCGCGCCTGCGGCGGTTTCCCCGGTTCTCGCGGCGTGATGTCGGTGACTGACGGTAAGCTCGAACTGGGCGATTTTGTCAAAGTCGACATGATGAAAGAGCCTTTGAGCCCGCTTCCCATCACCGATGAAGAGGCAAACTTATTCACGACCGGATGGGGCCTGACCGGATTCAACACGCTCGGATACACGATGGGCGACGTTACGATGACGCCTGATTATCCGCGTGCGGCTCAGCTTGCCAGCGATATGCAGAAGGCCATTGTCGGAGATGACATCGACGGCGTATTTGCAGTCGATCCGGTATTTTTGCAGTATATGCTCGGCGTTGTAGGCGGCACACAGCTTCCTGACGGCACCGTCGTTGATGGAAGCAACGCTGCGAAGGTGCTGCTGCACGATATTTATTGGAATTACCCGGTAGAGGAACAGGACGCCATTTTTGCGGCGGTTGCCGGATCAGCTTTTAACAAGATCGTGGACGAACTGGGCTCCAGCGATATTACTAAGATTGCTGCCGCCATCGAAAAGGGCGCTTCCGAGGGTCGCATCCTCATGTATTCGAGAAACGATGACGAGGAAAAGGCCGCGAAGGCTCTTGGAATATCGGGCGCCCTCCAAACCGATACGTCGGAGGCTCCGATCTTGGGCGTCTATGTGAACAACTACAGCTATTCAAAGATGGATTGGTTCCTCGATAAGCGAGTCACCATCGATTCTTCGGTTGAAAATGCCGATGGCTCGACGACGTATCGAGTGACCACCTCGCTCAAGAACACGATGACCCCCCAGGAGAAGGCCGAGATGCCTGGTTATTTCCAGGGCCATAACGGCATTAGCCAGGATATTGATGATGAGGTGCTGAGGCTTTATCTCTATGCTCCTGCGGGAGGCAGCATTTCGGATATTAAGACTTCGGGCTCCGGTTCTATCGAGATGAACGAAGCGACGCACGATGGCTTGAAGGTTGCATGGGGCGGTGTCCACATGCTTCTTGGACAAGACATAAAGGTCGAGTACACGGTCACGACTTCGAAGGACTCTGGGCACAAAGAGCTTAAGGTTCGTACCACGCCAACCGCTCAAACGTTCGAACAGGATAAGTAAGATATGAAGTACTTTGGCACCGACGGCTTTCGCGGTGAGGCCAACGTTGGGCTGACGGTAGAGCACGCTTATAAGATTGGCCGTTTTGTGGGCTGGTATTACGGCGCCAACCGCAGTGCTAAGGCGCGCGTTATCGTGGGCAAGGACACACGTCGCTCGAGTTATATGTTCGAGGCGGCGCTGGTGAGTGGCCTGGTCGCGAGCGGCGCGGACGCCTATATGCTGCACGTGATCCCCACTCCGGGCGTGGCGCATCAGACCGTGGAGGGCTGCTTCGATTGCGGCATCATGATCAGTGCGAGCCACAACCCGTTTTGCGATAACGGCATTAAGCTCGTCAACAGCGACGGCTTTAAGATGGACGAGGACGTGCTGGAGCTCATCGAGGACTATATCGATGGCAAGAGCGAGGTGCCGCTGGCCACGGGCAATCACATCGGCGCCACAGTGGACTACATGCAGGGCCGCAACCGCTACATTGCTTCGCTCATCGCCAGCGCGAACTTTTCGCTGCAGGGCGTCAAGATCGGCATCGACTGCGCCAACGGCTCGGCTTCCTCGGTGGCCAAGCCGGTGTTTGACGCGCTCGGTGCCGACGTGCGCGTGATCAATGCCGCGCCCGATGGCTTTAATATCAACGTCGACTGCGGCTCCACGCATATGGAGCGTCTGCAGCGCCATGTGGTGGAGCAGGGCCTGGACGTGGGCTTTGCCTACGACGGCGATGCCGACCGCTGCCTGGCCGTGGACGAGCGCGGGCGCGTGGTCGACGGCGACCAGATCCTGTACGTGTGCGGCGTGTATCTGAACAAGCACGGGCGCCTCTCGGGCGGTACCGTGGTGCCGACGATTGCCAGTAACTTTGGCCTGGTCAAGTCGCTGGAGCTTGCCGGTCTGAGCGCCGTGACCAGCGGCGTGGGCGACCGTCACGTGTATGCCAAGATGCGCGAGGGCGGTTACAGCTTGGGCGGCGAGCAGACGGGCCATACGATCTTTGGCGATATCGAGCGCACGGGCGACGGCATTATGACTTCGCTGCGCGTGATGGAAGTGATTCGTGCTGAGCGCGAGACGCTCTCGCAGCTCACGGCTCCGTGCAAGCTGCTGCCGCAGGCGCAGGTGGCCGTGCACGTGGCGGACAAGGACGCCGCGCTCGAGAACATGGGCGTGCAGAACGCCATCGCCGAGGCCGAGGCGTCGCTGGCGGGCGAGGGCCGCGTGCTCGTGCGCAAGAGCGGAACCGAGTCGGTTATCCGCGTGCTGGCCGAGGCGCCCGACCAAGCATCCGCCGATGCCGCCATGAAGCGCATCGCCAACGCGCTCGAGGCTCTGTAAGGTAGTCATTGGGGACGTTCTTAAACGACTAGGTGGAAAGGGGACGCTGCGGATTGGTTCCGCGGCGTCCCCTTTGCGTTGGCGTGTCGGTTATGCCTTACAGCTCGTAGAGCGTGGTGAACTTGTCCTGCAGGTAGCTGCAGTAGTAGCGGGCATCGAACGCCATGCCGCACGCGCCCTTGATGAGCTCCGGCGCGTCCTTGGCGCGGCCCCACTGCCAAATGTGCTCGCCCAGCCAGGCGCGGACGGGTGTCAGGTCGCCGCTCGCACAGGCGCCGTTGAGGTCGACACCGTCGCGGCACATGGCCGGCACAAACATGGCGTCGTAGGCGCTGCCCAGCGCATAGGTGGGGAAGTAGCCAAACGAGCCGCCGCTCCAGTGCGTATCCTGTAGGCAGCCGTGCGTGTCGTCGGGAACGGGAATGCCCAGGTACTCATCCATGAAGCGGTTCCAAAGCGCGGGGATGTCCTTGGCCGTGGCCTCGCCGGCAAACAGCATACGCTCGATCTCGTAGCGCACCATAACGTGCAGCGGATAGGTGAGCTCGTCGGCCTCGGTGCGGATCAGCGAAGGCTGCGCGATGTTCACGGCGTGGTAGAGCGTGTCCTCGTCGACGTCGCCGTAGACCTCGGGTGCGTGGCGGCGCAGCACCTCGAGCAGCGGTCCCATAAAGGCGCGGCTGCGACCCACGGTGTTCTCGAAAAAGCGGCTCTGGCTCTCGTGGATGCCCATGGAGGTGCCGCCCTCAAGACAGGTGCGCGCATAGGCGGGATTGACGCCCAGCTCGTACATGGCGTGTCCCGCCTCGTGGATGATGCTGTAGACGTTGGAGATGCAATCGTCCTCGTAGATGTGTGTCGCGATGCGCGCGTCACCCACGGCAAAGCCCTCGCTAAACGGGTGCTCGGTAAAGGCAAGCGTGGTGTCGTTCAGGTTCAGGCCGACGAGCTTCATAAGGTCGAAGCTCATGGCGCGCTGGGCGGCCTCGGGCACGCGGGCGTGCAAAAAGTCGGCAGCGGGCTGCTGGCCGCGCTCGCCGATGGCGTGCACGAGCGGCACGACCGTGGCCTTGACCTCCTCGCAAAACGCGTCGAAGCTCTTGGCGGAAAGGCCGCGCTCGTACTGGTCGAGCCAAACGTCGTATGGGTCGCGCTTGGGGTCCATGAGTTCGGCCTGATGCTTAAGTTGGGCGATGATTCTATCCACATAGGGCTCAAAACTCGCCCAGTCGTTGGCCGTCTTGGCCTTGTGCCACACGGCGTCGGCCTCGCAGGTGAGCCTGGTCCAGGCCTCGGCCTCCTCGGTAGGAATAACGCTTGCCTCGCGCTGGTCGCGGCCGAGCACGCGGATCTCGTCGAGCAGCTGCGGGTCGTCTACGTGTCCGCCTGCAACCGTCTCGCGCGCTAACGAGCGTACGAGCTCAACGGACTTCTCGCTGGTCAGTAGCTTGTGATGCTCGCCGGCAAGCGTGCCCATGGCGTCGGCACGGGCGGCAGCACCGTTGGCAGGAGCAATCGTCGCTCCATCGAACTCGGCAATCTTGAGCAGGTACTCGCGAGTCCACAGCTTGCCCTCGAGTTTGCGGAACTTTTTGACGGCCTTGTCGACTTTAGCGGCCTTGACGCCCTTGGCAGCCTTTGCCACGGCGGCCTGGGCCTTCTTATCGAGTTTCTTTCCCATACCGTATCCTTAATCTCGCAGGCCGAGCGCCTCGAGTGGGCGCGCGGCCAGTTTGCACAGCTACCTGCCTTGTACCCAGCGCGAACAAAACGGAACGCGGCGATATGCTCGCAGAATGTGTTATCCTATAGCCCAATGCGTTGACGGAGAGGGTTTTGCCCGTCGCGTCGCCGGCAAGAGAGGGAAGGTCATGGGCTGCAAGCCTTCCTGCGGTGGCAAGGGCCAAGCGTTCACTCCCGAGCAGCAACCTCAACGGGCACGCGGCCAGCGGCGGCGAAGCCCCAGTAGGGAAGCCGTGAGCCTCGCGACAAGGGGCAAAGAGTGGGCGCGGCGGGCCAGACATCCGCCGGGTCAAACAAGGTGGTACCGCGGAATTCAACCGTCCTTGGGCAATGCACATGCCCGAGGGCGGTTTTTTGTTACCGAACCGGGCCGCGTTTTCGCAACGTCAGACGGCGGCAGCCGCCTCGGCAAGCGGGGAACGCGAGAGACGAAAGGGAAGACATGAGTCTGATTGATGATCTGGTCAAACTCGAGGAAGAGGCCAAGGAGCTCGTCACTAGCGCCGACGACGCCGCCAAGCTCGAGGCTGCGCGCGTTGAGCTGCTCGGTCGCAAGGGCCGTATCACCGGCCTGATGCGCATGATGGGCAAGCTCGCCCCCGAGGATCGTCCCATGATGGGCAAACGCGCCAACGAGATGCGCCAGCTGATCGAGGGCATGCTCGACGAGCGCACCACCGAGATGAAGGCCGCCGCCCTCAAGCACGCACTCGAGCACGAGGCCGTCGACATCACGCTGCCGGGCATCCGTCCGCAGATCGGTCACCAGCACCTGATCAAGCAGATCATCGAGGAGGCCGAGGACATCTTCTGCGGCATCGGCTACACCGTCGAGTCCGGCCCCATGGTCGATACCTCCTACTACAACTTCACCGCGCTCAACGCGCCCATGGATCACCCGAGCCGCTCGGCTCGCGACACGTTCTATGTGGTCGACAACAACCCCGGTAGCGTCGCGCACCCCGAGGCTCACGCCCACGGCGAGTCCGACGTGCTGCTGCGCACCCAGACCTCGGGCGTGCAGATCCACACCATGGAGTCGCAAAAGCCGCCCATCTACATGATCTGCCCGGGCACCGTCTATCGTCCCGACACGGCCGACGCCTGCCACCTGCCGCAGTTCAACCAGATTGAGGGCCTGGTCGTCGACGAGGGTATCACCTTTGGCGATCTTAAGGGCACGCTCGACTACTTTGTTAAGTGCATGTTTGGTGAGGATCGCAAGACGCGCTATCGCCCGCACTTCTTCCCCTTCACCGAGCCTTCCTGCGAGGTGGACGTGAGCTGCCACGTGTGCGGCGGCAAGGGCTGCAACTTCTGCAAGCACAGCGGCTGGATCGAGATTCTGGGCTGCGGCATGGTCGACCCCAACGTCCTGATCAACTGTGGCATCGACCCCGAGAAGTACACCGGCTTCGCCTTTGGTATTGGCGCCGAGCGCGTCGCGGCACTGCGCTACGACCTGCCCGACCTCAGAACTCTCATGACGGGTGATATGCACTTCTTGAATCAGTTCTAGGCTGCGGCTTGCCCAAGCACGGCACCTCGGCGCTCATTCGTCGCTTGCGTACCAAAGTACGCGGCGCTCCTCTTTCGGGCCGATCTGCCGCACTTGGACAACCCTCGCTTTGTAAGGAATGTTCACAAAGTTGAAGTTTCTACCTGCATCTCTTCGCAGGCTTTCAGTATGAAAGGAGAGCTAGATGCGTGTTTCTTACGACTGGCTCAAGACCATGATCGATATTCCGGAGGATCCCAAGACCCTTTCGGACGAATATATCCGTACCGGCACCGAGGTCGAGGCGATCGACACCGTGGGCGAGTCCTTCGACCACGTGGTGACCGCCAAGGTGCTCACCAAGACCCCGCACCCCGATAGCGACCACATGTATGTGTGCTCGGTCGACGTGGGTGACAAGAACCTCGACGCCGACGGCAACCCCGCTCCGCTGCAGATCGTCTGCGGCGCGCAGAACTTCGAGGCCGGCGACCACATCGTCACGGCCATGATTGGCGCCGTGCTTCCCGGCGACGTCAAGATCAAGAAGAGCAAGCTTCGCGGCGTCGTGTCCATGGGCATGAACTGCTCCGCGCGCGAGCTCGGCCTGGGTGGCGACCACTCCGGCATCATGATCCTGCCCGAGGATACGCCCTGCGGCATGCCGTTTGCCGAGTACGTGGGCTCGAGTGATACCGTGCTCGACTGCGAGATCACGCCCAACCGCCCCGACTGCCTGTCTATGATCGGTATGGCCCGCGAGACCGGCGCCATCTTCGATCGCGATTTCCACGTTGAGCTGCCCGCCATCAAAGCCGAGACCGGCCGCGCGACCGACGACGAGCTTTCCGTCGAGATTGCCGACGAGGGCCTGTGCGACCGCTACGTTGCCCGCATCGTGCGCAACGTCAAGGTCGGCTCGTCGCCCGACTGGATGGTCAAGCGCCTTAACGCCTTGGGTGTGCGCCCGCACAACAACATCGTCGACATCACCAACTATGTGATGATGCTCACCGGTCAGCCGCTGCACGCCTTTGACCTGGACACCTTTGCCGAGCGCGATGGCCACCGTCGTGTGGTGGTTCGCGCCGCCCAGCAGGACGAGAAGTTCACGACGCTCGACGGCGAGGAGCGCGTGCTCGACGCCGGCATGGGCCTCATCACCGACGGCGAGCGTCCCGTGGCGCTGGCCGGTGTCATGGGCGGTATGGATTCCGAGATCGAGGACGATACCGTCGATGTGATGGTCGAGAGCGCCTGCTTCAACGCCGGCCGCACCTCGCACACCAGCCGTGACCTGTCGCTGATCTCCGACGCCTCCATCCGCTTTGAGCGCCAGGTCGACGAGAGCGGCTGCGTGGACGTCGCCAATGTGACGTGCGCGCTCATCGAGGAGATCGCCGGCGGCGAGGTCGCCCCCGGCTATGTGGACGTGTTCCCCGCGCCCAAGACCATCGACAGCATCAAGCTGCGCCTGGCCCGCGTGCACGCCATCTGCGGTGCCGACATCGAGCCCGACTTTATCGAGCGCTCGCTCACCCGCCTGGGCTGCACCGTCGAGCGCGACGGCGAGGACTTTATGGTCACGCCGCCGAGCTTCCGTCCCGACCTGCCGCGTGAGATCGACCTGATCGAGGAGGTCCTGCGCCTCTGGGGCATGGGCCGTGTGACGGCGACCATTCCGGCTGCCAAGAACCACATCGGCGGTCTGACGCGCGAGCAGAAGCTTACCCGCAAGGTCGGCGAGATCCTGCGCGCCTGTGGCCTCAACGAGACCACGACCTTTGGCTTTGCCGCCCCGGGCGACCTGGAGAAGATCGGCATGTCCACCGAGGGCCGCGGTTGCCCCGTGGTGCTCATGAACCCGTTGGTCGCCGAGCAGACCGAGATGCGTCGCTCGCTGCTTCCGGGCTTGCTGCAGTCCGTGGCCTACAACGAGGCCCACGGTACGCCCAACGTGCATCTGTACGAGGTCGGCAGCCTGTTCCACGGTCGCGAGAACGCCAGTCTGCCCAAGGAGACCAAGTCCGTGGCGGGCGTGCTTTCGGGCCAGTGGAGCGAGCGGTCTTGGAACATGAAGTACCGTAAGCTGCGTTTCTTCTTTGGCAAGGGCATTGTCGAGGAGCTGCTTGCCCAGCTGCGCATCGAGAAGGTCCGCTTCCGTCCCGTCGAGGGCGAGGGCTATGCCTTCTTGCAGCCGGGTCGCGCCGCCGAGGTGCTCTCGGGCGGTACCGTGCTGGGCTGGGTTGGCGAGATTCACCCCGAGGCGCGCGAGGCTATGGGCATTGACGAGGTTGTCGTTGCCTTTGAGCTCGACCTGGACAAGCTGATCAAGGGCGCCCGCAACCAGGAGAACTACCGTGAGTTCTCGCAGTACCCGGCCGTTGAGCACGACCTTGCTATCGTGGTCGACAACACTGTGACCTGCGAGGATCTTGAGCGCCGTATTACCAGCGCCGGAGGCAAGCTGCTCGAGGGTGTGCGTCTGTTCGACGTCTACCGCGATCCCATCCGCGTCGGAGCGGGCAAGAAGTCCATGGCCTTTGCGCTTACGTATCGCTCCGACGACCACACGCTTACCAGCGAAGAGGTCGAAAAGGCGCACCAGAAGATCGTTACCAAGGTGTGCAAGGGCGTAAACGGCGAGGTCCGCGGCTAGGTCCTGCGCTGGGGTATGGGTCAGCGGTGGCTGCTGCCGAATCCTACGTGACTGCTATGGCCGGTATAAGGCGCTGCTGAGCCTGCATATATGACACGCGCATTACATAACGGCGTGCTGCTTTGTCGGCAGTGCGCCGTTTTGCTATGATAGCCCGCGGCGTGTTACGAATCTGACAATACGTAACACTGACAAGGTGATTCAAGCGGCGTTGCAATTCCGTGCGCCGATAACCGGGAGGCGTATATGCACATTCCAGATAATTATCTGTCCCCGCAGACCGATGCCGTCATGGCGGTGGCGATGGTGCCCGTTTGGGTCCATTGCATCAAAAAGGTACGCGCCACGCTCGATCGCGAGCACATGGCTTTCCTGGGCATCTGCGCTGCGTTCTCCTTCTTGCTCATGATGTTTAACGTGCCGCTGCCCGGCGGCACCACGGGTCACGCCGTCGGCGGTGCACTCATCGCGCTGCTGCTGGGCCCCGAGGCCGCGGCCATTGCGGTTTCGGTCGCACTGGCACTGCAGGCGCTGCTGTTTGGCGACGGCGGCATCCTGTCCTTTGGAGCCAACTGCTTTAACATGGCATTTGTGCTGCCGTTTGTGGCAGCCATCGTGTTCCGTGCGCTCAACGGCCGCCTGCACGACAAGAGCTGGGGCACTTCGGTTTCTGCCATCGTGAGCGGCTGGATCGGCTTGTGCGTGGCTGCCCTGTGCGCTGCCATCGAGTTCGGCATTCAGCCGATGCTCTTCACCAACGCCTCGGGTGCCCCGCTATACTGCCCCTTCCCGCTGTCTGTTTCCATTCCGGCCATGTTGATTCCGCACATGCTGGTAGCCGGTGTGGTCGAGGGCGTGGCGACTGCCGCGATCTACGGCTTTATCAAGAAGACGGCGCCGGGCGTTATCGTCGGCCCCGAAGCCGCCGATGGACAGTTTACTGCCGAGGGCGCAGCCGCCAAGAAGACCTCGCTGGTCCCCACGCTCATCCTGGTCGCCGTGCTTGTCGTGGCCACGCCGCTGGGCCTGCTGGCCACGGGTGACGCATGGGGCGAGTGGGACGCCGAGGGCGCCGCGACCGCCGTTCAGGAGGCTGGTGACGACAGTCTGCAGACTTCGGTTGGCCTCGATACTCCGACCTTTGCCGATGCCCTGCCCACGGGCGATTATCTGCAGGCCTATTCCGAGGAGCAGGGCCTTGGCTTTGCCGGTCAGGCTGCCATGTATATCCTGTCCGGCGTGATTGGCGTGGCGGTGCTCACCATCGCATTCCGCCTGATCTCGCTGACGGTTAAGGAAAGCGGTGCTCATGGCAATAGCCGAGCTGCCTAGCTGGCTTGCGGCCGAGGAGCGATATGAGCCCGTGGGGGCTCGGCATCGCGTGATGCAAAAGAATGTCCTGCACCTGGCGAGCCTGCTTGAGCGGGTTCGCCTGGGTGGGGGCGCGCACGAGGGCGGGTCGATGGTCGACCGCGCCCTTTCTTGCGTTTCGGCTCCGGTGCGCCTGGTGGGGATGTTCGTCTGCGTCCTGTGCGTGTGTCTGACACAGAGCCCGCTGTACCTCATGTTGATGGCGGCCATTGCGCTGGTGCTCGTTGCCGTGCGCCCCGTACGCGGGCTGCGTGCGACCATTGTACCGGCGCTCGGCGCCACGGGGCTCGCAGTGGTTCTGGCACTGCCTGCCCTGCTGCTGGGCGCTTCCGCTACGGGTGCCATGCTCAAAATTGCGCTTAAGACGTTCATTAACGTGTCGCTCGTGCTGGGTGTTTCGTGGACGCTCACCTGGAGCCGCATGTCGGCGGCGCTCAAGATGTTGCATCTACCCGACGAAGTTATCTTTACGTTTGATATGGCGCTCAAGCACATCGAGGTGCTGGGCCGAACGGCGCACAATCTGTGCGAATCGGTCATGCTACGCAGCGTTGGCCGTGCGCCTGAGGGATTTTCGCGTACCGATTCGATCGCGGGTATCATGGGCATGACCTTTATCAAGGCGATGGAATGCAGCCGCGCGATGGACGAGGCCATGCTCTGCCGCGGCTTTGCCGGTGCGTATCCGGCTCCTGCGCGGGGCGGCTTTGGCTGGCGCGATGCGGTCTATGCGGTCGGCGTGGCGTTGCTCGCCGTGTTGTGTGCGGTACTGTAGCGCGGGCGGTCTAGCCGTCGATGTGAGTAGGGAAGGGCGACGTTTTGACGATCGATATGAATAGTGCGGCGGGCACGAACGGTGCGGGCGGCGCCGAGGGCGCGCCGCTTATTGAGTTGCGCGACGTGGTGTTCTCCTATGCGGGGCATACGGTTGTCGATGGCGTGTCGCTGCAGGTCGATCGTGGTGAACTCGTTGCCCTGCTCGGTCCCAACGGCTGCGGTAAGACGACGATTATGCGTCTTATTAACGGCCTTGAACTCGCGGACGCAGGGGCATACCTGTTTGACGGGTGTATGGTCGATGCGGCATATCTCAAGGATTCCGCGACGGCCCAGCGGTTCCATCAGCGCGTGGGCTTTGTGTTCCAGAATGCCGACGCCCAGCTGTTCTGCGCTACGGTGGGCGAGGAAGTTGCTTTTGGTCCCGCGCAGATGGGGCTGCCGGCAGACGAGCTCGAGCGCCGCGTCCGCGATGCCATGGAGCTATTCCAGGTTGCCGACCTTGCCGACGTCTCTCCCTATCAGCTCTCGGGCGGGCAAAAGAAGCGCGTTGCGCTGGCTGCGGTGGTGTCGATGAACCCGGATATCCTGGTGCTCGACGAGCCTACCAATGGGCTCGACGAGGATTCATGCGACATCGTGGTCAACTTCTTGCTGGCCTACGTCGCGGCGGGTAAGACGGTCTTGATGAGCACACATCACCAGGATTTGGTGCGACGCCTGGGTGCCCGTGCAATCTATATCGATCGATATCACCATGTGGTCGAGGCGCCGGTGTCGTCGTATGGAACCGAGAGCGGCGCTGCGGAATAGTTGCTGCGTAGAGCGTGCGTAGCCGCCTGCGCGGCTTTGCCGTGATGGTATAGTTATCCAGGTTTTTATGGGGGTGGCTATGCCAAGCTGGAACATTCATATCGCTCAGACGGAGCGTTTGCTGGAGCGCACCGGTGCGCTTGCCAATAGCGTGCGCGACCGCAATGCCTTTTTGTTTGGCTGCGTGGTTCCGGATATCTTCGTGGGCTATATGGTCCCTGGCATCGCCGATCCCATCCCATACCGCATTACGCACTTTGCAAAGCCCGAACCTATCCCTAAGCCGCGCGAGCACGAGTTCTGGGATACCTATGTGGCGCCGCTGCTCAAAGGGGCGCCTGTTGGTACGCCGGCTGCCGCGACCTCGATTGTCGAGGAGCGCGAGCGACTCAATCGGGTACATTATCCCCAACGCTACAAGGATGCCGAGCCGGTTGCCGGTCCCGGTGCTCGTGAGTTCTCGCTTGCGTCCGAAGATGTGGCGCAGTCGTTGCTCGATTTGACACTGGGTGTCTGGTCGCATCTGGTGGCCGATACCGTATGGAATACGCGCGTGAATCAGTACCTGGAGGCGCACGGCGGCAAGCCGTGCGAGGAGTTCCGCATTAAAAAGCAAGGCGACTTTGACTGGTTCGGCAAGACGCTCGGCATTGTTTCGATTCCGCGCGCGACCGATCGCCTGTATACTGCGGCGACGCGTTTTGGGCAGTATCCCATCCATAAGGAGTATGTGCTCAAGACCATCGGCGTCATGCACGAGATTGTACGCGAAAACCCCGGCGATCCCGACCATCCGCCATACCGCCTGCTAACCGAGGAATTCTTCGACGCAACGTTTACCGAGGTCATCGAGCTGACCGAGGCGGGTTTTGCCGCCCGTGTCGAATCGCCCGATGTGCCTGCGCTGCCCCTGATTGCTAGCTGCTAGCTGGCCGGCCCGGCAGTGAATAGCTCAACCCAATCGACAAGTAGCTCTTGCCGTAAGGTATCTTCGGCAATGCGCTCCTGTTTGGTCTTTGGGATGTGGGGAAGCCCGGCCTTTTTATGGATGAGCTCGGCTATGTGGTCGAAGCTCTTCTTCTCCTTGATCTGGTCATAGGTAATTTGGATGACGTCGTAGCCCATGCTTGTGAGTGCGGTGGCGCGCTCGGCATCGGAGAGGCTCGCGGCTTCGCTGTCGTGGGCAGAGCGGCCTTGGCATTCCAGAATGACGCCCATGCTGTCGGTGGCGCTTTCGATGAGGATATCGGCGTAGCAGCAGGTTTTGTCATACAGCGAACGTGCGGCTTCACTGAGCGGGATGCGCGCGTTGTTGGCGATCTCGATGCCCTGGCCGCCCTCGTCGCGGGGGAGCGAGATAAGCATGGAGGTCTGTACTTCGAAGGGCGAGGCGGCCTGCCCCGTCATGTGCTCGGCCGCCCAGCGCAGTTGTTTGACGCCGCGCAGGCCTGCGGCTTGCTTGGCGAACGCGGCGATATCCGTTGCGGTAAGAAGCGGCGTGCGCTTCCACAAGTTGGTGTCATTGCCCTTGGTGTCGTTAACTCGCTCCCAGCCGCAGTTGGGTGGAATGAACTTAAGCGAAATAGCTTCATCGAGTTGTTGTTGCGTTCGCTCGCAGGGCTTAAACACTGCAAAGGAGCCGCACATCTCGTAGCACGCCATGAGTAACTGGTTGCGTGAGACCTGCGTGGCAAGGCTGAGCAGCGTGAACTCCGGTGACGTGACATCAAACCCATGTTCAGTCTGCCTAAACGACCCCGGAGGTGGTTCTTGGGTCAGGAGGTGCGATTTAAACAGGCTTCGCGACCCGGATTGTGCCCGAGTGAATACAAGCCTGTGAAGTGGTGCGTGAAGCAGGTCTTTTACAACTGCATGACTTCCGAGGCCACAACATCTGCGATCCATATTGCCAAGGCTAATGGCGGGGTAAAGGCCTAATACCTGCGGCGGGATGCGGTAGTAGTTAAAGGCGGATTGCCCACAAAGCGTCAGGTCCATAATGCCCTCCTGGCCGAAATCATCTCTTTGAAGCGAGTGATGCCAGCGTCAATCCGGAAGTATGCGGCAAAATCTGAACCCTATGAGCGGACCTGGCTTTTGAGGCTAGTTTATCAGGCATTTTGTTGCGAAAAAACAGGGTGTGCTCGGAGGTTCCAGAATTTGCCGCATACTTCCGAAAACCAGGTCGATTTGGTTCTTGCTAAAACGATTTATCAGCCCTGTGTGAGGTGTGGGTTTGCCACCGGGCGAACACTTTTAGCGCTTGGGGCTTTATTTTTTGGGCCTCGAAGGGTGGATTTCGCGCTTTTGGTAAAGAAATGAGTGCGTGTTTTGCCGTGCGGCGGCATTGGCACAGAAAAAGGGCCCGGAAGGCGAAGCCTTCCGGGCCCTTTGCAATGCAAGTATGCTTGCAAGTGCGTTTTAGCGCACCTGAGCGACGTAAGCGACGTTGGTCGAGGAGACCTTGTCCTCGAGCTGGACGCTCATGCGGGGATCGCCGGCGGTAGCGACGGTCAGGTCGCCGGCCTCGACGTAGCCGAGCTCCTTAGCGGTCTCGATCGCCTTGACGATCGTGCCGTTGACGGTGCCCTGGGTAATCTCGGCCTGATGCGGGATAACGCCCCAGTACATGATCATCTGCTGGACGGCCCACTCGTGGCGGGAGAACGCGCAGATCGGCATGTTGGGACGGAAGTGCGAAAT
This sequence comes from uncultured Collinsella sp., assembly GCA_902478995.1. Taxonomy (GTDB): domain Bacteria; phylum Actinomycetota; class Coriobacteriia; order Coriobacteriales; family Coriobacteriaceae; genus Collinsella. The sequence continues at coordinate 7,451 of CABSNF010000018.1, read as the reverse complement.
CAGGCGAGCGGTACGACCGGTGGTCGTCGGCACGGTGATGCACTTGGCGCCAACGGTGGTGGCCATGTTCACAGCGGACATACCCACAACGTTGTTGACGACGCGGGTGCCATGAGCGTCGGCCGGAACCTCGAGCGGAGCGTGGGCCGGGAGGTACTTCTCGGTCTCGAGAGCAATGCTGGCCTGCATCTTGACGGCCTCGACCGGGTACTTACCGGCAGCGGACTCGCCAGAGAGCATAACGGCGTCGGTGCCGTCGTAGATGGCGTTAGCAACGTCGGCAACCTCGGCGCGCGTCGGGCGCGGGTTCTGCTGCATGGAGTCGAGCATCTGCGTAGCGGTGATAACGGGCTTGTAGGCCGCGTTGCACTTGGCGATGATCTCCTTCTGGATGTGCGGAACGAGCTCGGGCTTGATCTCGATGCCCAGGTCGCCACGGGCGACCATGATGCCGTCGGAAGCCTCGAGGATCTCGTCGAAGTTCTCGACGCCCAGGGCGCACTCGATCTTCGGGAAGATCGTCACGTGCTCGCCACCGTTCTCGCGGCAAAGCTCGCGGATGCCGCGGACGGACTCGCCGTCACGGATGAAGGAAGCGGCGATGTAGTCGATGTTCTCGGTCAGGCCAAAGAGGATGTCCTGACGATCGCGCTCGGTGATGGCGGGTAGCGAGATGTTGACGTTGGGCATGTTGACGCCCTTGCGCTCGCCGATCAGGCCGTCGTTCTTAACGACGCAGGTCATGTCCTGGCCGCTGACGGACTCGACCTCGAGGGCAACCAGACCGTCATCGATCAGGATAAGGGAGCCCTTCTCGACCTCGGAGGGCAGAGCCAGGTAGTCGAGGGAGATGTGCTCAGCGGTGCCGTGGAAATCCTCGGACGTGGGCTGAGCGGTGACGACGATCTTATCGCCGGTCTTGACGGCAACCTTCTTGCCGTCGACCAGAAGGCCGGTGCGGACCTCGGGGCCCTTGGTGTCGAGCAGGATGCCGACGGGCAGACCGAGCTCCTTGGAAATACGACGGACGCGCTCGATGCGACCGTGGTGCTCGTCGTAAGATCCGTGCGAGAAGTTAAAACGGGCGACGTTCATGCCCGCCTTGATCATCTCGCGGATGGTCTCGTCGCTATCGCAGGCGGGACCCATGGTGCATACAATCTTGGTGCGCTTGTACATTCAGACCTCCATCTGACATCGTCTTGCGCTGATAGATAAACCATAAGAAATAAAACTGAGATGATTATAACGAAATGCCGACCGAATACCTCAAAAAATCGACCGTATGCCGAATTAGAAGTTCATTTTTTGCGGTAAAAACGGTATATGAAAAATCTTTACCAACCGTTCTGACCGCTGCTATCTGGGCGATATTTCAGTTTGATGATGCACCGAAGAAAAAACGTTTTATCAATGTTGAGCATCACACGGTCTGCATCGTTGCACTCGAGCCGTGTTTCCAATTGGAATGTTTTGGCTAGACGCGCCGCTTTGGGGTACCATAGCCCCACTATCAACTGCCGCTCAGCACGGCAGCCTTGATGAGCCCTTGCCCTTCTCCTGGGAATTATGATCGGGCATCAATCTGCTGAGTGGCCCGAATCCCAGGAGGGGACTCTATATGCAAAAGGAATACCTGTCCGCCGCGGCGGAGGTACTCAGCGACCAAGGTGTCGATGAGTACCTCGGCCTGAGCAACGACGAGGCGTCGTCGCGCCTCGCCAAGACAGGCCCTAACAAGCTCGAGGAAGCCGAGAAGACACCGTTGTGGAAGCGCTTCTTTGAGCAGATGGCCGACCCCATGGTCATCATGCTGATCGTTGCCGCCGTCATCAGCGCGCTCACGGGCATGGTTAAGGGCGAGGCGGACTTTGCCGATGTCGCCATCATCATGTTCGTCGTTATCGTCAACTCGGTGCTGGGCGTGGTTCAGGAGGCCAAGAGCGAGGAAGCTCTCGAGGCCCTGCAGGAGATGAGCGCGGCGCAGTCCAAGGTGCTGCGCGACGGCAAGCTCGTGCACCTGCCGAGCGCCGAGCTCGTGCCCGGTGACGTGATCATGCTCGAGGCGGGCGACTCCGTCCCGGCCGACTGCCGCGTGCTCGAGAGCGCCACGATGAAGATCGAGGAGGCCGCCCTTACCGGCGAGTCCGTGCCCGTCGAGAAGCATGCCAACGTGATCGAGCTCGCCGCCGGCACCGACGACGTGCCGCTCGGCGACCGCAAGAACATGTGCTACATGGGTTCCACCGTGGTATACGGCCGCGGCCGCGCCGTCGTGGTCGGCACCGGCATGAACACCGAGATGGGTAAGATCGCCGGCGCCCTGGCCGAGGCCAAGGAAGAGCTCACGCCGCTGCAGGTGAAGCTTGCCGAGCTCAGCCGCATCCTCACCATCATGGTTATCGTCATCTGCGTCGTTATCTTTGGCGTCGATATCATCCGCCACGGCGTGGGCAACGTTCTTACCGACCCGACCGCCCTGCTCGATACCTTTATGGTCGCAGTCTCGCTCGCCGTCGCTGCCATCCCCGAGGGCCTGGTCGCCGTCGTGACCATCGTGCTGTCGCTTGGCGTGACCAAGATGGCCAAGCGCCAGGCAATCATCCGCAAGCTTTCCGCCGTCGAGACCCTTGGCTGCACACAGACCATCTGCTCCGACAAGACCGGTACCCTCACCCAGAACAAGATGACCGTCGTCAAGCACGAGCTCGCTGCGCCTAAGGAGAAGTTCCTGGCCGGCATGGCTCTGTGCTCCGACGCCCAGTGGGACGAGGAACTGGGCGAGGCTGTGGGCGAGCCGACTGAGTGTGCGCTCGTCAACGATGCCGGCAAGGCGGGGCTCACTGGCCTGACTGCCGAGCATCCGCGCGTGGGCGAGGCCCCGTTTGACTCGGGCCGCAAGATGATGTCCGTGGTCGTCGAGACCCTGGACGGCGAGTACGAGCAGTACACCAAGGGCGCGCCCGACGTGGTGATCGGCCTGTGTACCCATATCTACGAGGGCGACAAGGTTGTCCCCCTGACCGAGGAGCGTCGCGCCGAGCTCGTGGCCGCCAACAAGGCCATGGCCGACGAGGCCCTGCGCGTGCTGGCGCTGGCGAGCCGCACCTACACCGAGGTCCCGGCCGACTGCAGCCCCGCCGCGCTCGAGCACGACCTGGTCTTCTGCGGCCTGTCCGGCATGATTGACCCGGTCCGTCCCGAGGTCGCCGACGCCATCCGCGAGGCCCACGATGCCGGTATCCGCACCGTCATGATCACGGGTGACCATATCGACACCGCCGTGGCCATTGCCAAGCAGCTGGGAATCGTCACCGATCGCAGCCATGCCATCACCGGTGCCGACCTCGATCGCATGAGCGACGAGGAACTCGACGCGCACATCGAGGACTACGGCGTGTACGCCCGCGTCCAGCCCGAGCACAAGACCCGCATCGTCGAGGCTTGGAAGTCGCGCGACCAGATCGTGGCCATGACGGGCGACGGCGTCAACGACGCCCCGTCCATCAAGCGCGCCGACATCGGCGTTGGCATGGGCATCACCGGTACCGATGTCACCAAGAACGTCGCCGACATGGTGCTTGCCGACGACAATTTCGCCACCATCATCGGTGCCTGCGAAGAGGGCCGTCGCATCTACGACAACATCCGCAAGGTCATCCAGTTCCTGCTTTCGGCCAACCTTGCCGAGGTCTTCTCGGTGTTTATCGCCACGCTCATCGGCTTTACCATCTTCCAGCCGGTGCAGCTGCTGTGGGTGAACCTGGTCACCGACTGTTTCCCCGCGCTCGCGCTGGGCATGGAGGATGCCGAGGGCGACATCATGAAGCGCAAGCCGCGCAACGCCAAGGACGGCGTCTTTGCCGGTCACATGGGCCTGGACTGCGTGGTCCAGGGTCTGATCATCACCGTGCTGGTGCTGGCGAGCTTCTTTGTGGGCGTGTACTTTGACATGGGCTACATCCACATCGCCGATATGATCGCCGGCAATGCCGACGAGGAAGGCGTGATGATGGCGTTCATCACGCTCAACATGGTCGAGATTTTCCACTGCTTCAATATGCGCAGCCGTCGTGCGTCGCTGTTCACCATGAAGAAGCAGAACAAGTGGCTGTGGGCTTCTGCCGCGTTGGCACTGGTGCTGACGGTGATCGTGACCGTGCAGCCGACGCTTGCCGAGATGTTCTTTGGCCCCGTGACGCTTGAGCTCAAGGGCGTTCTTGCCGCGCTGGGTCTGGCCTTCCTGATCATCCCGCTTATGGAGATCTACAAGGCGATCATGCGCGCGGTCGAAAAAGAGTAACGTTCCTGTCCGGGCCCGACCGCCTGCGGGGTTTCCACGGGCACGTCCTCGCCGCTTTGCGGCTGCGGGATGTGCCCTTAGGAAACCCCTCCCGGCGGGCGGGCCCTGCGGTATCCTTGCTGGCTTTTCTCCCGCGCGGATGATAAAGGGCTGAGGGAAAGTTTGTGAGCTGGTCGGGCTTTGCCCGGCCAGCTCTTTTTGATTTAAAATACCTGCTCAGTTGTGATTTATGGTGCTGGGAGGCGCTTGTGGGCAAGGCTAAGGCTAAAGCGAAGAAAAAGACGACGGGGGCGCGGGCTAAGCGCGATCGTCGTCGGAAGCTCGCGACCGAGGCCCCCGCATCTGCCGAGGAGCTGCTGGCAAACGTGCCGGGACTCGACGCGCTGCAGGATGTTCCGGCGTTCGATGACCTGCCGGTCGATGAAGCTCAGCAGGCAGCATTTGACGACTTTTGCGCACATGCCGAGGAGCCCGAGCAGATGCAGCTTGGCGCCGTGGTGCGCTTGGATCGCGGGTTTCCGCTGGTGGCGACTGCCAACGATACCTTCCGCGCCGAGCATGCCGTGGGGTTTGCCAAGTCGCGCGGCGAGGACGAGGTCCTGTTGCCTGCCGTGGGCGACCGTGTGGCGGTGCGCCGCGCTCCCGGGCACGATATGGGCGTGATTGAGTGCGTGCTGCCGCGCCGTACGAGCTTTGAGCGTTGGCGCGGCCGTGCCCGCGGAGAGCGTCAGGTGCTCTGCTCCAACGTGGATAGCGTGCTAATCGTGCAGGCGCTCGGTGCCGGTGAGGTGCTGCTCGACCGCGTGGCGCGCTCGCTGGTGTTGGCGCTCGACTGCGATGCCGAGCCGGTGGTGGTGCTCACCAAAGCTGACCGCTGCGATGCCGAGGAGCTCGAGCGCGATCTGGACCGCGTGCGCCGCCTGGTGGGTCCGGACGTGCGCGTGATCGTGACGTCCTCTGCCGAGGGCCGCGGCCTGGACGAGGTCCGTGTCTGCGTGCCTGCCGGGAGCTGCGCCATGATTCTGGGCGAGTCGGGTGCCGGCAAGTCGACGCTGCTCAATGCACTGCTGGGCCACGATACGTTGGCGACCGGCGGTGTGCGCGAACGCGACGACCAGGGCCGTCACACTACCGTCGCGCGCGTGATGGTGGCGCTGCCGGGCGACGCCGGTGTGATCGCCGATGCCCCGGGCCTGCGCAGCCTACCGCTCGTGGGTCACGAGCGGGGTCTGGCGCGCGCCTTCCCCGAGATTGTCGAGGCATCGCGCGCGTGCCGGTTTGGCGACTGCACGCATACCCATGAGCCGGGTTGCGCCGTTCGCGAGGCCGAGGACGCCGGGCAGATCGACAGTCTGCGTCTGGAAACGTTCCAAAACTTGGCGTCATCCATGCGCGTGAGTGCTCAAATGCTCGATCCCGATGTCCATCTGTAATTGATTTTTCCTATGACAGCCGTCTCCCAACTGTTCGGGAGACGGCTTTTTTGCTGCGGAAAAGCCTCGAAACATGCAGTTTGCTGACGTGCTGACCAAAACCTTGCCACGAGCTTGACGGGCTGGTCAGCTTTTGGTCAGCGATTGGTTTGACATCGAAAACCAAGATCGCGATTGCGGCGCTTTGCACTCTGACCGCCCAGACAATGGTGGTACGGGCATTCGCCCGGCACTGCCATGAGAGGAGCGGCCGTGAACAAGAGCAAGCGCATCGCCATCAGTCTGGTCGCGGGCGTGCTCGCTGCTCTGCTCTGTATGGTTTACGGCTCGTCGATCCGCTCGCAAGCCGAACAGGTCCAGGCTGAGACCTTGGCCAGGTACGGTGGCGATCGCGTCGAGGTATGCGTCGCGGCGCGCGATATCGATGTGGGCGAGACCCTCGATGAGACCAATGTCATAACCCAGGAATGGTTGACAAGTCTGCTGCCGCGTGACGCGGCGACCGAGCTGCGCCAGGTGCGCGGCGACGTGACGACTTCGCGTATTCCCAAAAACGCCGTGATCTGCAATGTCTACACCAAGGCCGAGAGCCACAAGCTCGAGGTGCCTAAGGGCAAGGTCGCCGTTTCGGTGGCGGTCGATGCCGAGCACTCGGTCGGCGGTGCTACGGGCGTGGGCAGCTACGTGGATGTGTATGTGCAAAAAGACGGCGTAACCGATCGGCTGTGCGGCGCGTACGTGATCGATACCAGTGAGGATTCCGGTGCCACGCGCGAGGGCAAGATCGAATGGGTGACGCTGGCGGCTGACCCCGAAGACGTCAAGGAACTGCTGGGGGCATCGGGCAAGGGAACGGTCAGCTTGACGATTCCCGCCACGGCGCGCGGCAAAAAGAGCGGAGGCGACGAGTGATGAAGGCGATCTGGCTTGCGTGCTGCGCGTGCGGCGATTACGGGCTGTTGCAGCGGGAAGTCGAGGGTCGTGATACGGGTGCACAGGTGCTTCGCGTGGGTGACCTGGACGGACTGGTTTCCATGGCGCGGGCGTTTCCGTCGCGCCGCGGAGCTGCCATCATCGCGGCGTCTCTGTTCGATACCGAAGATGTGCGCAAGACTGTTGCGCGCCTGACGGCCGAAGGCCGCGTGAGTCGCGTGGTCGTGTTGATAGAAACGCTCGATCCGTCGGATATCGAGGGGCTGTTTCGCGCGGGGGCGACCGAGGTCATCGCTGCGCACAGTATATGCGGCAACGGGCGAGCGGGCGAGGGAGCGGTTGATTCCGATCGGCGCATGACGATTGAGCCCGATGCTTTTGTTGATAGGGAACCCGGGGTGCCTCGCGCTACAAGAGGCCCGCGTGTTGATGATTATGGAAAAGCGGAAGCCGAGCATGGTCGGCGCCCCCGGAACCCCCTTGTATGCGATGGCGCTGAAGGGCCGGCGCAGCATGCTGGCGACTCTCCGGCTGTAGATATGGGATACGTGCACGGCGTGAATCTGGCGGATGAACTCGACGAAGTTGAGGGCTTTGCCGGGTGCGGCGAGTTGTCGCTGATGCAGCATGAGCAGATTGCGCAGAACGAGCCTGCCTCGCAGACCGAACAAGCTGCCATGCCGGCCTGGACGCAGCGTGTAGTTGCGGCGGAGGAGACGGGGACGCTGTCACCGACGCCCGCCCCGCCGCCTCCGCCGCAACTACACGCTGCGTCCAGGCCG
>CABSNF010000017.1 GCA_902478995.1 uncultured Collinsella sp. | reverse complement strand
AAGAGACAGGTCTTCGTCCGCACCACAACCGCCTGCCGGCGAATAACGCCCGCGAGCGGATTTAGCCCGCCTTGCCCCGAGCGCATCGGGGTATCATAGCGCCGAATCAACAACCCTCCCTGCGACCGAACGTAGGGAGGGTTGTGTCTTGAAGAGCCATCTGAACATATTGAGCCGTCTGCAGGGTGCCGGTGCCCTACCGTTTGCGGACGAATTGCTACCGTTTGCCGAGCGGGTGGCACGCGAGGCGCTCGAGGCATTGTCGCCAACACGATGTGCCGGCTGCGAGCGCGCCGGTGCGCTTATTTGCCAAGACTGTCTGGCCGCGCTCACGCTCATCGACCCACGTCATAGCTGTACCCGATGCGGCGCTCCGTTTGGGGATTTGCTGTGCACTGAGTGTTCGGTCGAGGGCACGTCCTCGGCAATGGCGGAGGCGCTCGACCGCTGCCTGGCGTGCGCCGTCTATGCGCATCCGCTGCCGCGCATCATTAAAGCGTACAAGGACGCGGGCGAGCGACGTCTGGCTCCGTATCTGGCGGAGCTGGTCTACGACACCGCCCTGCATGCCCAGGTCGTAGCGCCCGAACGCTTAGGAGGTGTGCTGTCCGGTGCGGATGCGGTGGTGTTTGTGCCTGCGACGGCGGCAGCGTTTCGGCGGCGTGGTTTTGATCATATGGAGGCCATTGCGCGCCCATTTTGCGAGCTGTCGGGTGTTCCCTTGCTCGATGCTCTCGTCAAGTACGGGCATGGCGACCAGCGCGAACTCGGTCGTGAGGAGCGCCGCGAGCGTGCCCAAGGCATGTACGAGACGGTTGAGGACGTGCACGGCCGCCGCCTGCTGCTTATCGACGACGTTATCACCACGGGTGCGACGATGGCAGCGGCTTCGGCGGAACTCAAGCGCGCCGGTGCCGCGGCCGTTGATGGCCTCGCTATCGCACGCGTTTGGTAGGGGTGGTTCAGATGGCAATAAAGATCGGGCAGCGTGGCAAGCCTGCAAGCGAGCAGCTGGCTGCTTCCGTAATTCTGACGGGCGCCTCGGCGCTACGCATGATGCGCGCCGAGCGCCGACAAATGGGTTACATCAGCTGGAGGGACCTCAGTCCCGATGAAGAGTGCCGTGTGCTGCGCGCGTCGTCGCCCTCGATCGAGGACATCTATCTTCCCGACTTGGTGCGGATTGGGGCCGCAAGCGGCGAGGTGCAAGAAGATCTTTGCTTGCTGGTGGGATCTGCGGCGCAGCGCCGCCGCATGCCTGGCGTGGGCTGGTCCGTATGCTCTGGGTTGCCCGCCGGCTCGATTCTAGAGGTGGAACCAGGGGTGTACAGTCTATCTCCCGAGGCCCTTTGTGTTGCCGTCGCCCGCGAGGTCGGCTGTATCCAGGCATTTGCCCTGGCCCAGGAGCTGTGCTCTAAGATTTCGCTGAGTGACCGCGGGCAGTATCTACCTCCCTACACATCGCCTGTCGTGAACAAATTGGCAAAGGACAAAGACCAGCCGCCAGATGTCGGTTACTTTGAGGTCGAGTCCGTGCTGACACCCGATTGCCTGGTAGATTACCTCGCGGCATGCAAGGGGAATGTGGCCAAACAGCTGCTGCGCCTGTGTCCCTACCTGTCAGAAAATCTGCGCTCGCCCATGGAGTGCATCATGCTCGCTCTGTTTTCGCTTCCGTTTTCCTATGGCGGATTTGCCTGCGGTCCCTTTAAGACCGACTACAAGATCGAGTTCGATGACCGCGCGCAGGCAATCTCGGGGATGCCGCATGCAGTTTGCGATGCGTATCAGGAAGCAGCCCAGTTTGACCTGGAATACAACGGTGAGCTGGGCCATTCCTCCCGGAGGGGACGTATCCATGATGAAAAACGCAACACGGGCTTGATTACTATGGGAATCGAGGTCGCGACGGTCAATAACGAGATGCTCTGCGACATGGAGGCAATGGAGGCGCTCGCATGGCGCATGCACCAGCGTATGCGAAAGCGGTACCGGAATCGTGTCGATGCCCGCAGGAAAAAGCAAGAGGCGCTGCTTAACACGCTGCGGGCGTGTTTTGGGCTTAAACCCGCCTAACAATGCTCTGAAACAGGGGGTTGGATATATGCTCTGGCCAAAATATAGCAAATATGAGTACTGCTACAAATTCAGTAACAGCAAAATCAGGGATTTTGGGACTGGAAGATGGGGTAAATTAGAAAGCTATTAAACAAATGTGGAATATCCTGGCATCAATCTGACGTTATAGAGCGTGAAAACAGCTTGCAGAGCCAAAAACTCCTGCTACTAAATTGGTAACAGTACTCATATTTGCTATTTTTTGGCCACGGCGCCCTAAGACGGGTGTGTTGGGGCTTTCCATAGGGGAGCGACGGGCTCAATCAGAGCACGTGCGGCCCGTCCTGACCTGCGAAATCTGTACTCGCGATGCGAATAACGCCCCTAACCTTAAACTTTAGCTTGAACTTAGCTATAATGCGCTTCGTTCCTACCAGGCTGTGGTTGCGGACGGATGAAATGCCCGTCCTAGTCCAAGACAGACGCGGTCAAAGGGATCCACGTAAGCGACCGCGTGCGCGCGGCGCGATCATGGCGCGTCCTAGATGTAAGCCGCACCGTCCGTTCTACTTTCTTTGGGGCAATACCGCCTCGCGGGCGAGCGGGTCAGTCGTGAAGGTGGCTGCGGCCTCCCGAGCAAACACCCCGGTGCGCAAGTGTGGGGTCAAATACCAGGTCAGCTGGTGGGAACAACCTGATATTCCGCGCAACGCACGGATCGTATACGACACAGAAGGCAGGGTAGTGGACATGGTGAGGGGCAGCTTGATGCACGCGGCTCGGTTAGGTGCTGGGACCGCAGCGGTCATCGCCGTTTTGGGCCTGAGCGGATGCGCGTTCAACCCGCTGTCTACGTTCACGACTCCCACGATCGACCAGATCGAGTACGAGACCGTCACGCCGGCGGTGTCGGACGACGCCCTGGTCACTCCCGGAACCCTGACGGTCGCCCTCGATACTTCCGATGCGCCGCAGGCCATGCAGGACGCCGACGGCGAGCTCACGGGGTATGCGGTTGACGCCGCCCGTGCCCTCGCAAGCCGCATGGGCCTTAAGGTCGCCTTTGTCGATGCGTCCTCGGCAGGTTCCGCGCTCGGCGACAAAAAGGCCGATATCTTTATCGGCGAGATTAACTCCACGGACGGGGACATTAGCTCGCTCGGCACCTGCCTGTACGATGCCACTTCCGTGTTCGGTAAAACTAGAGATGGTGGGTCGCTAAGCGTTTCCACCGATACCCTTAGCACGTCCACCCTGGGCGTTCAGATGTCCTCGGCCTCGCAGGAGGCGCTTGCTAAGCAGAGCATTACCGCCAACCAAAAGACCTACTCCAACATCAACGAGTGCTTTGAGGCGCTCGAGTCCGGCGAGGTCGACTATGTAATCTGCGACTCCACGGCCGGCGGCTACCTTGCACGCCTGATGAGCGAGGTCTCCTATGTCGGTGCGCTCGAGGCGCCCTCGACGCTTGGTGTTGCGGGCCTCTCGTCCAATGACGAACTGTGCCGTGCCGTGAGCGATGCCCTCGACGACATCACGGTCGACGGTACGCTCGAGGCGGTCCACTGCGTCTGGTATGGCAGGATGCCCTACGACCTCACCACTAAGACGGTTTCGGGCGCTAACGTGCAGCCGGGCGACTCTGAGTCCAGTGAGACTACGTCCTCCGGCAGCGAGTCCTCCGATTCCAACAATGAGACCGCATCCTCCGAGGACAAATCGTCCAGCCAGGAAGGCGCCATCACCGACGACGACATTAACAAACTCAATAGCTAGTTATTGCTAGGGGTGGTGTCTCCTATACGTTGGAAAGGACACCTCTTCACGGTTTCAACACGCACTGCCGGGCTTCCCCGATGGGGGAGCCCGGCTTTTTCATCCCAATAAAATCAGCAGGTCAAAGCCAATTTTCGGGACCAAATACAAAGCCGCCGGCCCCCTCCTATAGCGCACTTTGCCACAGAAAAGTGCGAGACTTCGGTATGCGGTATCAAGCAATCGTTATTCGGGTCTTTAGGAATCCACGTGATTAAATGCACGGCAATGGGTACATAGCCAGTACAGTAAGTCCCCGAGGCAGATTGGAGCCACGTATGGATATCAAGGTTTCTGGACGCAAGACGACGGTAACCGATGCTCTGCGTGCGCATGTGGATGAGAAGATCGGCGAGGCGCTCAAGGTTTTCGATATCGAGCCCATGACGGTCGACGTTGTACTTCGCTATGAGAAGAACCCCTCGAACCCCAACCCGGCAATCGTCGAGGTTACGGTTCGTGCCCGCGGTTCGGTGATTCGCGTTGCCGAGCACGGTGCAGATATGTACGCCGCCATCGACCTCTCCGCCGATAAGGTCACCCGCCAGCTGCGCAAGTTCAAGACCAAGGTCGTGGACAACCGCCAGGGCGGTGCCAGCGCCGCGGATGTCGCACCGGTCGAGCGCGTTGAGGATCTGGCCGACCTGCTGCTGCCCGAGGAAGAGGACGACCTGCTCGTCCGCGAGAAGGTTATCGACGTCACCCCGATGACTGAGGAGCAGGCGCTGGTGCAGACAGATCTGCTGGGCCACGACTTCTACGTGTTCGAGAACGCGACGACTGGCCTCATCAATGTGGTGTATCACCGTAAGAATGGTGGATATGGCATCATCAAGCCCCGCATCGAAACACTTGACGAGTAAAATACGTTAACTTGCATGAGTTAACGGTTGGCGGCCATCCCATGCGGGTGGCCGCCTTTTTACGTAAGGAGTCGCTTTGATGGACAAGGCCGCATCTACCGGTCATTCGGACCGTTGCCGCATCGTCGTCGATACCTGCTGCGACTTTAGCCCCGAGGTCGCCGCGAACCTCGATGTCGATATCCTGGGTTTCCCCTTCATTATCGATGGCGAGGAGCGCACGGATGACATCTGGTCGAGCATCACGCCCAAGGAGTTTTACGACTGCATGCGCGCTGGTGCCCGCGTGTCCACCTCGGCTGTGTCGCTCGGTCGCTATATCGAGTTCTTTACCGAGTGCGCCAAAGAGGGCACGCCCACGGTCTACCTGTGCTTTACCTCGGCGCTGTCGTCGAGCTACAACTCCGCGTGCCAGGCGGCAGATGCCGTGCGCGCCGAGTATCCCGATTTTGAGCTGTACGTGGTCGACAACGCTCTGCCCTGCGCGACCGGCGCGCTCTTGGCGCTCGAGGCCGTGCGCCAGCGTTCGGCGGGACTGACCGCCAAGCAGCTGGTCGATTGGGCAAACGAGGCAAAGACCTACGTCCACGGCTACTTTACGCTCGAGAGCTTCGACGCACTGGCTGCCGGCGGCCGCATTCCGCCCGCGGCGGCGCAGCTCACGGCAAAGCTCGACGTCAAGCCCGAGCTCTCCTACGACCTGGCCGGCTCGCTGTCGCTGATCGGCGTCAACCGCGGCCGCAAGAAGGCGCTCAAGTCCATCCTCAAGTCGTTCCGCGAGAACTACGTGCCCGATCGCACCATGCCCATCGCCATCATGACGGCCGATGCCGAAAAGGATGGTGACTGGCTCGAAGCCGCCATCCGCAAGGAGGAGGGTTGCGCCGACGTCACGATCATTCGCGGCTCCGTGGGTCCCACCATCGGCTCGCACGTGGGCCCCGGCATGGTGGGCTGCGCGTTTTGGGGTAAGAACCGCGCCGACAAGGCGTCGCTTTCCGACCGTATCGCCCGCCGCGTGCGCGGTCAGTAGGCAAGCGCTGCGTCCGTAATCGCCCTCGACTCACAGCCCAAACGCTGGCACCGAGTATTCAACCTGGTAACAATACCCAACCCAAAAGGAAAGGTTTCATGGCAAACAAGCTCTCCGTCGCATTCATTGGCACCGGAATCATGGGTGCCCCCATCGCCGGCCACATTCTGGACGCCGGCTATCCCGTCACGGTCAACAACCGCACCAAGTCCAAGGCGGCGGCGCTTATCGAGCGCGGCGCCGTCTGGGCAGATACGCCGGCCGATGCCGCGGCGAACGCCGATGTCGTCTTTACCATGGTGGGCTATCCCTCCGAGGTCGAGGAACTCTACCTGGCGGGCGACGGCCTGCTCGCGTGCACCAAGCCGGGTGCTGTCTTGATCGACCTCACCACGAGCTCGCCCGAGCTTGCCCGTGACATTGCCGAGGCCGCCCAGGTTTCTGGTCGCATGGCGTTTGACTGCCCCGTCACCGGCGGCGAGTCGGGCGCTATCGCCGGTACGCTCACGGCTATCGTGGGCGCTACCGAGAACGACATCGCGCCGGTCCGCGACATCCTTGCCACCTTTGCGGCCAACATCTGCTGCTTCGACGGCGCCGGCAAGGGCCAGGCTGCCAAGCTCGCCAACCAGGTGTCGCTGGGCGCCTGCATGGTCGGCATGGCAGACGCCATGGCATTTGCCGAGTTGAGCGGCCTTGACCTGGAGAAGACCCGCCAGATGATCCTGGGCGGCACCGGCAAGTCCGGCGCCATGGAGAGCCTGGCTCCCAAGGCGCTCGACGGCGACTACAAGCCCGGCTTTATGGTCGAGCACTTCATCAAGGACCTGCGCCTGGCGCTCGCCTACGCCGATGACCGCGAGCTCGCGCTGCCCGGTGCCGACGTGGCCTTTACGCTCTACGACATGCTCGACGCCATCGGTGGCGCCAAGCTGGGCACCCAGGCCATCACGGTCCTCTACAAGGAGGAGGCCGACGCCATCGCCGCCGGTCTGGACTGGTCGCAGTATCGTCCCGAAGAGCACGGTGCTCACGAGGACGGCTGCGGTTGCGGCGAGCACGGCGACGACCATGAGTGCGGTTACGGCCACCATCACGGCGAGGACCACGAGTGCTGCGGCGGCCACGGCCATGATGACGGCCACGAGTGCTGCTGCGGCCACCATCACGGGGAGTAGCGCCCATGAGCTGGACGTTCGTGGTGCTCGCGTTGGTGCTCTTTATCTTTGCGATCTACATTGGCTTTTTGTGCGGCCAGTGGGCCTGCGAAAAGCGCGTGATCACCAAGCGCGACTACTGGATTGCCAATTTTGCAGGTGCGGCAGCGGTTGTCCTACTGACCTGGGTGTTTTCGCTGTTCCCGCTGGTGCAGTTTGCGCCGATCGGCTGGCTCGGCGGCTTTATCGCCGGTCTTAAGATGAGCTTTGGCGAGTCCGTTGGTCCATGGCGCAAGCACGACGAGGTTTTTAACGTCAACAAGGCTCATCGCGCCGCCGCCGACGCGGGCGACGCCGAGGAACGCCGCCGTGCGCGTCGCAATGGCGCGGCCGACCGACAGCTCATCTCGGTCACCGATGACAGCAAGGGTGCTGGCAAGCACGCTAAGAAATAGTAAGAAGAGGTAACTATGGCAGAAAACAAAGACGAACAGCTCACCGACGAGGAGCTGGCACAGCTTCAGCTGGCAGAGGAGAACGAGAACGCCGTCGACCGTCTGGTCAAGGAGCTCGGCTGCCCCACGCGCCGCATCCGCCAGTTTGCCGCCCGCGTGCTTCACCTGCTTGCCGAGCGCGATCCGCAGCGCGTCGTGCCCTGCGTCCCCGCGCTGATCGAGGCGCTCGACCGCCCCGAGGCTCAGACCCGCTGGGAGGCCCTCGATGCCCTGACGGCGCTTGCCACCACCTGTCCCGAGCAGCTGGGCGATGCCTTTGAGGGCGCCGAGACCGCACTGTTCGACGAGATTTCCTCCACGCTGCGCTATGCCGCCTTCCGCCTGCTGTGCGTGTGGGGCGCCACGAGCGTCGAGCGTTCGCGCGAGGCTTGGCCCATCCTGGACGAGGCCATTCAGTGCTACCACGGCGACCTCGAGTATCGCGACATGCTCGGTTGCCTGTACGAGTTTGGCCAGGGCGAGATCGACGCCGAGGTCGCCGAGAAGCTTGCGCTGCGCCTTAAGTTCGATGCCGAGAACGGCAAGGGCAGCTATCTCAAGGCCCGTTCGAGCGAGATTTGCGAAATGCTTGTTAAACGCTTTGACCTTGATCTCTCCAAAAAGAAGAAGCGTGCTAGCGTTAAAAAATCTGACGCCGCCGAAGACGAGGAGTAACAGATTATGGCGCACGATGTAGTCCTGATTCCCGGTGACGGTATCGGTCCCGAGATTACGCAGGCCATGCGCCGCGTGGTCGAGGCCACCGGTGTCCAGATCAATTGGAATGTCCAGGAGGCCGGTGCCGGCGTCATGGACGAGTTTGACACGCCGCTGCCCCAGCACGTGCTCGATGCGGTCGCCGAGACCAAGGTTGCCATCAAGGGTCCCATCACCACGCCGGTCGGCACGGGTTTCCGCAGCGTTAACGTTGCCCTTCGCAAGCACTTCGACCTGTATGCCTGTGTGCGCCCCTGCCTGTCGCAGCCGGGCGACGGCTCGCGCTTCCGCGATGTCGACCTGGTCATCGTGCGCGAGAACACCGAGGACCTCTACGCCGGCATCGAGTTCGATGAGGGCGCTGCCGAGGTCGAGGAGCTCTCGCAGCTTGTCGAGCGCTCGGGTCAGAAGACCTTCGCCGCCGATTCCGCCATCTCGATCAAGCCCATCTCCATCGCCAAGAGCCGCCGCATTGTGGAGTATGCCTTTGAGTATGCCCGCCGCTGCGGCCGCAAAAAGGTGACGGCCGTGCATAAGGCCAACATCATGAAGGCGACCGACGGCCTGTTCCTGCGCGTTGCGCGCGAGGTGGCCGCCAACTATCCCGATATCGAGTTCAACGACAAGATTGTCGACGCCACTTGCATGGGCCTGGTCCAGAACCCCAACGACTTCGATGTCCTGGTGCTGCCCAACCTGTACGGCGACATCGTGAGCGACCTGTGCGCCGGCCTGGTGGGTGGCTTAGGGATGGCCCCCGGCTCCAACATCGGTGCCGATTGCGCCATCTTCGAGGCAACGCACGGCTCCGCGCCCGATATCGCTGGCCAGGATATCGCCAACCCCACGGCCGAGATCCTTTCTGCTGCGATGATGCTCGATCACTTGGGCGAGAACGACGCTGCTAATCGCATTCGCGCCGCCGTATCTGCCACGCTCGACGAGGGCGAGCAGGTTACCGGTGACGTGCGTCGTGCCCAGACCGGCTCCGTCGAGGGGGCCGTGGGCACGCAGGCCTTTGCCGATGCCGTTATCGCGCACCTGGCCTAAGGCATGCGTGCTGCAAACGCCTAAATAGTACTTAAGTGTTTGCGTATAACCTGAGAATCAATACGCCCGGCGCTCTGTCGGGCGTATTCTATTGAGGACTATGTTTCCTAACAAGGAGTAACCGATATGGGTCTGATTCAAAAGAAGGACGAGAAGGACGAGATCGGCGGCATCCAGATCATCGAGCGCGGCGAAGGCCCCGACGGTGACGAGGACGAGAAGATCGACCTGGTCGCCGGTACGTCTGCCGAGCACATTGCCGCTGGCACGACGGCCGAGGAGGAGGACGCCCGTCTGGAGGCTCAGATTGCCGCGGATGCCGCTGACGAGAATCTGATGCCCGAGGCCCAGGATGAGGACGACGATATCCTGGGTTCCGATGAAGACGATCGCGTATCCAAGCACAAGAAGACGATGATTGCCGCCTTTGTGGTTGCAGTCGTGATCGCTGCGGTGGTCGGCTTCTTTATCGGCAATGGCGGCTTTGGCGGCAAGGGTGTCGGCTCGGCGACCCTGACCGAGGACCAGCTCGATTCGACCGTGGCAAGCTATAGCTACAACGGCAAGAAGAGCGACATCACCGCGCGCGAGGCCATCGAGAGCCAGTACAGCCTCGACACCGTCAAGGATAGCGATGGCAACTACACCGCTCCTTCTGCCGACGTCATCCTGTCCTACGTGCGCAACAAGATCCTGCTCGACGCTGCCGAGGACGAGGGCATTACCGTCTCCTCTAAGGAGATGAAGCAGTACGCCGAGGATTCCATCGGCACTTCTGACTACAAGACCATGGCCACGCAGTATGGCGTGTCCAAGGACCAGGCCAAGCAGATCGTCCGCCAGTCCGCGACGCTGCAGAAGCTCTACAAGAAGAAGGTGGGCGATAGCTCCGCAAGCATGCCGACCGCTCCGACCGAGCCTTCTGACGGCAATGAGGACACCGCGAGCAAGGATTACGCCGACTACATCATCAACCTTGCCGGCGACGAGTGGGATAGCTCGAAGGGCACCTGGAAGGACGAGAACGGCACCTACGCTAAGGCCTTTGCCGACGATGCCTTTACGGCCGATAGCGCTACCTATAAGCAGGCCATGACCGCCTACTACACTGCTTACCAGCAGTACTCTTCGCAGGCTTCGAGCGCCAGCTCCAAGTGGACCGAGTATGCTAACGGCCTCTACGCCAAAGCCAACATCAGCATCTACGGCCTGTTTGCGTAAGGTTTGCCTGCACTACTGCGCGCTAGCCGATCTGCCTGATTTAGCCCGCTAGAACGGACAACGTTCTAGCGGGCTTTTTGCTGCCGAAACCACTGGGGTAGGCCTCGCGCCCGCGCAAGCGCTCCATCGCGCTTCCCTAATTCATCTGGGAAAACAACTGCAAACGATTGCAAGTAACCGGTGAACGGTCGAAAACTACCGTTCACCGATAATCTCAAAACTGGTTCTAACTGGTATTAAGTCAAAAAGACCAATTCACATATCTTCACAATGACCTGCAATTTTTCTACACGCTATTTTTAGCCGCCCTGCGTTGTTTAGACACAGGAAAAGGTCCGATCTTTTGCCAAAACATTTCAAAACGGTTTTAAAACCGCAGGTAGAAGTGCTAACGACCGGTAAACGGTCGATTTATCACCGTGAGCGGTGCAAAAACGTTTTACCGTATGAATCAACGAAAGCGACCTCTTCTGGGGTGATATAGTGACAACAACACGTCACGTGGTTACTACCAGTTTAGAAACCACTGGTCTTCAAAGAACGCTTTCAAAGAAGCTTTAAGGGCGAGCGCCCGCTGGCTTCCGAAAATCATCGGACTCAGATCGTACACACCTTCGGAAGGGAAATTTGAATGGTTGGCTTTATTCTTACCGGTCATGGACAGTTCGCACCCGGCCTTGCAAGCGCTATCGCTATGGTTGCCGGCGACCAGCCTGCTTTTACCGTCGTTCCTTTTGAGGGCGACCAGGCTGCTTCCTACGGTGAGGATCTCCGCGCCGCTATTACCGCCATGCGCGAGGAGTGCGATGGCGTGCTCGTCTTTACCGACCTGCTTGGTGGCACCCCGTTCAACCAGTCGATGATGATTGCCCAGGATGTCGACAATGTCGAGGTTCTGACCGGCACTAACCTTCCCATGGTTATTGAGCTTCTGTTCCTCCGCGGCAACGCCACGCTCGCCGAGCTTGGCGAGCAGGCCGTGACCGTTGGCCAGACGGGCATCACCGCCCAGACGGTCGCATCCGTTGCCGGCTCCGAGGAAGAGGATATCTTCGGCGACGAGGACGGCATCTAATGGCCGATTTCGGAGCCAACGTCCTGAGCTCCTCGGTCGCCCTTTTAGGCCTGCTTGCCATCATGGGCTTGATTTACACCATCTGGTCGCAAATCAACATGAAGAAGAAGCAAAAGTACTTCAAGGAGCTGCACACCGAGCTCAAGCCGGGTCAGGAGGTTCTTTTCGCCGGCGGTATCTACGGAACCGTCAAAGGCATCGAAGGCGAGAAGGTCCAGATCAAAGTCCGATCCGGAGCCGTCGTAGATGTTTCGCGTTACGCGATTCAGGAGATCAAGTAACTGTCGTCAGCAAATAACGAAAGGAAGCTGATCAACATGGCAGAACCCAACATTCTTCTTACCCGCATCGATAACCGACTGGTCCATGGTCAGGTTGCCACCCAGTGGAACTCCACTCTGGGCTCCAACCTCATCCTCGTCGCTAACGACGACGTGGCGTCCAACACCATGCGCCAGAACCTCATGAAGATGGCCGCTCCCGCCGGCGTCGCTACGCGTTTCTTCTCCCTGCAGAAGACCATCGACGTCATTGGCAAGGCGAGCCCGCGCCAGAAGATCTTCATCGTGGCCGAAACACCGG
The DNA here is from genome assembly GCA_902478995.1 of uncultured Collinsella sp. Taxonomy (GTDB): domain Bacteria; phylum Actinomycetota; class Coriobacteriia; order Coriobacteriales; family Coriobacteriaceae; genus Collinsella. The sequence goes on along the minus strand of CABSNF010000017.1, from coordinate 16,389 downwards.
AAGACGTGCTTACGCTCGTCAAGGGCGGTGTGCCTATAAAGAAGGTAAACATCGGCAACATGCACATGTCGGAAGGAAAGCGCCAAGTCGCCACCTCCGTCGCAGTTAACGACGAGGATGTCGCTGCGTTTAAAGAGCTGCAGGAATTGGGGGTGGAGTTGGAGATCAGGCGCGTTCCGAGCACGCCTGTTGAGGACACGAGCAAGCTCTTCTCGTAATCCTCGTGATCCACGTTGTCAGGAGTGAAACCCTGACGTTCTGTACGTGATATCCAAAGTGCGTACATTCATTTTGAAAGGAGGAGCAAGATGGAATACTCGATCATCCAGATCGCTCTGGTCTTCGTCGTCACGTTCATCGCGGCAATCGACCAGTTTGACTTCCTCGAGTCTCTCTATCAGCCCATCGTCACCGGCGCCGTCATCGGTCTTATCCTTGGCGACCTCAACACCGGTCTTCTCGTGGGTGGTACTTATCAGCTCATGACGATCGGCAACATGCCGATCGGAGGCGCTCAGCCGCCTAACGCCGTCATTGGCGGCATCATGGCAGCCATTCTCGCTATCGCTACGGGTCTCGAGCCCAACGCGGCAGTCGGCCTTGCCATTCCGTTCGCTCTGCTTGGTCAGCTCGGCGTTACCCTGGTCTTCACGCTTATGTCCCCGCTTATGTCCACGGCCGATAACATGGCTCATAACGCGGACACCAAGGGCATCGAGCGCCTGAACTACTTCGCCATGGCTCTGCTCGGCCTGATCTTCGCTGTCGTCGTCACCCTGTTCTTCATCGCTGGCGCTACCATTGGTCAGACCATCGCTTCCGCCATCCCGACTTGGCTGCAGACCGGTCTGTCCGCTGCAGGCGGCATGATGCGCTTCGTCGGCTTCGCCGTCCTGCTCAAGGTTATGATGAACCGCGATATGTGGGGCTTCTTCCTCATGGGCTTTGGCCTCGCGCTCATCACCGTTGCCAACGATTCTCTGGCAACCCCTGCTCTGCTCATCCTCGCTCTCATCGGCTTCGGCATCGCTTTCTGGGACTTCCAGCAGCAGACCGAGCTGAAGGGTGCAGCTGTTTCTGACGGAGGTGACTTCGAAGATGGCATCTAATGAGTATGTAATCCCGGAGCACTACGAGGATCTCACTCCTGCTCCGCAGCTCGACCAGAAGACCCTCAACAAGATGGCTTGGCGCTCCTGCTTCCTGCAGGCCTCGTTCAACTACGAGCGTATGCAGGCCGCTGGCTGGCTCTACTCCATCATCCCCGGTCTGGAGAAGATCCACACCAACAAGAACGACCTCGCGGCTTCCATGAGCCACAACCTGGAGTTCTTCAACACCCACCCGTTCCTTGTCACCTTTGTTATGGGCATCGTGCTTTCGCTCGAGCAGAACAAGGTTGACATCCCCACGATCCGCGCCGTCCGCGTCGCCGCAATGGGCCCGCTCGGTGGTATCGGTGACGCTCTGTTCTGGCTGACGCTCGTGCCTATCACGGCCGGCATCACCTCCAACATGGCCATCAACGGCAACGCCGCTGCACCGATCATCTTCCTGGTGATCTTCAACGTCGTCCAGTTCGCTCTGCGTTTCTGGCTCATGAACTGGTCCTACAAGCTTGGCACCAGCGCTATTGACGCTCTGACCGCCAACATGCAGGCCTTCACGCGTGCCGCTTCCATCATGGGCGTCTTCGTCGTCGGTTGCCTGGTCGTCACCATGGGTGGCACCCAGATCAACCTCCAGATCCCCAACGGCACCACCCGTGGCCTCTCCGCTACTACCGTGATCGTCTCCGAGAAGGAGGCCGAGAACTTCACCGGTATGGAGGGCATCGATACCGAGACCGCTGAGGCCGGTACCATCGCCATGACCGATAAGGACGGCAACGCCCTTACCGCTTCCGATGCCGACGGCAACGCTGTCGAGTGCGGCGTCACCGATCTGGGTAACGGCATGGAGTCCGTGACCTACGGCACCGTTACCGAGGATCCGGTCAACTTCTCTGTTGCCGACACCCTCAACACCATCGTCCCGAAGCTCGTCCCGCTTATGCTTACGCTGCTGCTTTACTACATGTTCGCTAAGCACAGCTGGACCCCGACCAAGGGCATTCTCCTGCTCTTTGTCCTTGGCATCCTGGGCGCTGGCCCGCTTGGTCTCTGGCCGAGCATCTGGTAAGGCTCTAGCTTGAGGGGTGTGTCCCTACGCGGCTCACACCCCGACCCCTTAAGCCATGTGTATGTTAAAAGCCGCGTGCTCGAAAGAGCGCGCGGCTTTTGTTTTCTTAATGATTCGGGTGTGGCAGACAGATAATGCATAACACCCTAGGTAGTTAGCCGAATTCGAGCAAAAGGGAGGATAGAATGGCGATCGGAGCGCGTAAGCAACCGCTGTACGATCAGCTGGTCGATATTCTGACCGAAAAGATTGACCATGAATATCGCGCCGGTGACATGATTCCTTCCGAGCGCGAACTTTCGGAGCGCTATGGTCTCTCGCGCACTACGGTACGCCTGGCTCTGCAGGAACTGGAGCGTTTAGGACTGGTGGTTCGGCAGCACGGTCGCGGTACCTTTGTGACCGACCGTTCGGCAAAAGCAACCAATCTTATGCAGTCCTACAGCTTTACCGAGCAGATGCGCGCGATGGGTCGAGAACCCGAGACCACGATTCTCGAGTTTTGCGAGATGGAGGCCGATAAGAATCTGGCCGAGCATATGGGATTGCGCATCGGTGATCGCATTTTTAAGCTCAAGCGCCTTCGTTCTGCCGACAACATGCCCATGATGGTCGAACGCAGCTATCTACCGGTTCGTCAATTTCTGTCCCTAAAGCGACCGCTGCTGGAGCGTAAGCCGCTTTACGATGTGATTGAGCAGGACTTTCAGCAAAAGATTCGCGTGGCCGAAGAGGAGTTCTATGCGAGCATAGCCCGTCCCGCCGATGCCCACCTTTTGGGAATTGTCGAGGGCTCGCCCGTGCTCGATTTGGTCAGGACTACGTATAACGAGTCAAACGAGGTAGTGGAGTACACACTCTCGGTTGCTCGTGCCGATCAGTTTAAATACAAGGTTTACCACCAGCGCAGTAACTAGTGCTCGCATCGTTTCCATATGGTGATTCTTTGCATTTAACTGGTTACTACCAGATAACCAACCGAAGTGTATAATTGCACGTCAGAGGATTACTTCTAGAGAGAGGTATTAGAAATGTTCGAGAAGAGTGTCGAGGAGCTCACCGAGCTCGGCGCCCAGATCACCACGGCCGAGATTGCTCAGCAGCCCGAGCTTTGGCGTGATACGCTCAACATCTATCGCGAGAACAAGGAGGCCATCGAGGCCTTCCTGGCCGAGGCTCGCGCTATGGGCGAGGGTCGTCTGTCCGTTGTCTTCACCGGTGCCGGTACGTCCGACTACGTTGGCGATACCTGCGCCCCGTACCTGCGTCACGCTGGCAACACTGATCTCTACGACTTTAAGCCCATCGCCACGACCGACATCGTGAGCGCCCCGCGCGACTTCCTGCGCGCCGAGGATCCCACGCTCGTGGTTTCCTTTGCCCGCTCTGGCAACAGCCCCGAGAGCCTTGCCGCCGTTGCCGTTGCCAAGGAGCTCGTCCACAACGTCAAGTTCCTCAACATCACCTGCGCTCCCGAGGGCAAGCTCGCCGTCGAGTCTGCCGATGATCCCAACGCGCTGACGCTGCTCATTCCGCGCGCCAACGACAAGGGCTTCGCCATGACCGGTTCTTATTCCTGCATGACCCTGCTCTCCACCCTTATTTTCGACACTGCCTCTGACGAGCAGAAGGCCGAGTGGGTCGAGACGATTGCCAAGATGGGCGAGGAGGTCATCTCCCGTGAGCCCGAGATCGCCGATTACCTCGCTGGCGATTTCAACCGCGTGACCTACTTGGGTTCTGGCTCCTTCGGTGGCCTTGCCCAGGAGAGCCAGCTCAAGATCCTCGAGCTCGCTCACGGTCTGGTCGCTACTTCCTACGACACCTCCATGGGCTATCGTCACGGACCTAAGTCCTTCGTCGACGATAAGACGCTCGTCTTCGTGTTCGTCAACAACGACGCCTACACCCGTCAGTACGACATCGACATCCTCAACGAGATCGGTGGCGACAAGATCGCTCAGCACACCGTTGCCGTTCAGCAGGATGGCGCTACCGTCTACGAGGGCGAGTCCTTCACCTTTAAGGGCTACGAGGCGCTTCCCGAGGGCTACCTTGCCCTGCCGTTCGTGATGTTTGCCCAGGCTATCAGCCTGCTCAACTCCGTGCGCGTGGGCAACACGCCCGATACGCCGAGCCCCACCGGCACGGTCAACCGCGTGGTTAAGGGCGTGACGATTCACCCCTTCACCGCTTAATCGCGTCCCCCTGTAAGGGCGCCCGTCCGCTCATAACGGCGGGCGGGCGCTTTTTGTTTTACGTGAGCTGGGTATAAGCATCACTACAGTCAACTGCTTTAGAAGCAAGGAGTGCATATGAGCACGTACGCAATTAAGGCTGACAAGTTCTTCTTGCCGGCAGGCCCGCAACTGGGCGGCTATCTTATGGTCGAGGATGGCGTCTTTGGCGCCTGGCAGGCCGACGAGCCCTCCTGCGAGATCAAGGACTACACGGGATCGTGGATCGCACCGGGTATGGTCGATACTCACATCCATGGCTTCTATAACCACTCGACTACCGATAACGATCCCGAGGGCATTGATATCAGCTCGACCGAGCTCGCCCGTCGCGGTACCACCAGCTGGCTGCCCACGACGTTCACCGATGGCGTCGAGCAGATCAAGGATGCCTGCGCCGCCATCGCCCAGGCGGACGAGGGTCGCGGCCCTGACTTCTGCGGTGCTCGCATTCAGGGCATCTATCTGGAGGGCCCCTTCTTTACCATGAAGCACGTGGGCGCGCAGAACCCCGCTTATCTTATCGATCCCTCCGAGGAGGTCTTCGATCAGTGGCAGGAGGCTGCGGGCGGTCGCATCGTTAAGAGCGCCATGGCGGCCGAGCGCGACGGTGCCGCTGCTTATGCGGCTGCTCTGAACGCCAAGGGTGTGGTGACCAGCATCGGTCACTCCGACGCCACCTACGATGAGTGCATCGCCGCCATCAACGCCGGTGCCAGCTGCTTTACGCATACCTATAACGGCCAGCGCGGGCTGCATCACCGTGAGCCCGGTGTCGTGGGCGCTGCCATGTCCACGCCCGAGACCTACGCCGAGATCATCTGTGACGGCAAGCACGTAAACCCTGCCGCCATCAAGGCACTGCTGCAGGCAAAGGGCTGGCAGCACACGGTGCTCATCACCGACTGCCTGGGCTGCGGCGGCATGCCCGAGGGCAGCTACACCAGTGGTGGCATGGACGTCATCATGAAGGACAACCTGTGCTGGCTCGCCGACGGCAAGAGCATTGCCGGCTCGGTGCTCACGCTTGCCCAGGGCGTCAAGAACATCGTCGACTGGGGCATCGCCAGCGCCGATATCGCCATTCGCATGGCAACTGAGGTGCCGGCACGCTCCGCGCACATCGAGGATAAGTGCGGCAGCATCATGCCGGGTCGCGACGCTGACTTTGTCGTGTTCGACCATGAGCTCACCCTCGTCGAGACGTATGTTGGCGGCCAGAGCGTCGGCAACGCCTTTACCGAGTAGCGATAGAAAAAGACGGCGGGCCCGAATCTGCTCGGACCCGCCGTATGGGTTAAACGCTCAAAAGCACCTTTACAGTTACAGCTTGTTAGCGATCTTCTTTGCCGTGCGCTTGACGCCGGCCACCAGGCCTCCTGCAGGATGCTCCTTCTCGTAGGCTAGACGCTTCTCGCGCTTGGCATACTCTTCGACGATGATGTCGCCGTACTCGTCTTCGATCTTGTCGAAGAAGTCGACAGCGCCCTTAATTTCCTCAGCGGTTGGGTGTCCCTTCTGGACGCCGCCGGTGAGTTTGAACGGCCCCCACGTATCAAAGCCGGGGCAGCCGTAGACACCCATAAAGATGGCCTGCCTCATGCGGCAGATGCCATCGATATCCTTGCCGTACCACTTGTTTTTGCCGCCGTAGGTCATAAGGCCAAACACCTTGTCCTGCGGCTGCAGCACGTTCGTGAGCACGCGTGCCATGTCCTTGTCGATCTCGGAGTAATAGATGCCCGTGGCGACACCGATCAGATGGTATTCGTGCAGGTCGGGGTACTCGTTTTTACCGAGTGACCTCACGTCGAGGGTATCGATTTCGGGGTGCGCCTCGACGATGGCGTCCACGAGCTTTTTCGTATTGCCGTGGTGGCGTGAGGCATAAAGGATGATGGTTCGCATAAGAAGGCCTTTCAGCTGTAATTGCATCAATGTCTGTATGGTACCCCGTTGCATGGCTGGGAAACCGGACGCATCGATGAACGTGCGGGTTTGTCCTTTGGTCAGGGCCGAGACGGGTTCTTGCGAGCAAAAAGCAGTTGTTCGAAAGGATGGACAATGGAATACGCTCTCTCCAACGATTCGATTTCTATCAAGGTCTCCACGACCGGTGGTTCGTTTACCTCGATTGAGGCTGGAGGTCGCGAGTACTTGTGGCAGGGCGATCCCGCCGTGTGGTCCGGCCAGGCACCGATTTGCTTCCCGATTTGCGGAGGTTTGCGCGATAACAGCGCCATGACGTTTGCCGGACATCATGTGAAGCTCGCCCGCCACGGCTTTGCGCGCAAGCAGGAGTGGAAGCTGCTGAGCCAGAGCGAGAACGAGCTGGCGATGTGCCTGGCTTCGGAGGATAACGCCGCGCTGCTGAGCGATTATCCGTATCCGTTTAAGCTTGTCGCCCGCTATACGCTCGAGGACGCCGCCGTGCGCGTCTCCTATGAGGTTACCAACGAGGGCACCGAGGACATGCCTTTCTTTATCGGTGGACACCCCGGCTTTAGGTGCCCGCTCGATGAGGGCGAGGCCTATACGGACTACGAGCTGCGCTTTGAGAAGGACGAAGCTGCTGAGCTTTGCACTGCCGTCCCCTCGACTGGCTTGATTGACGTGACCAACCGCTCCAAGAACCCCATGGTGGGAAAGACGCTGCCTCTGTCACATGAGCTCTTCGATTTTGCGGAGACCATCTTTGACGTGCTCGAGAGCCGTCAGGTCACGCTTTCCAAAAAGGGCGAGGACAAGGGTGTTCGCCTGAGCTTTGAGGGCTTCCCGTACCTCATTGTGTGGAGCAAGCCCGAGGGTGATTTTGTGGCAGTTGAGCCCTGGGGCGGCCTCTCGACCTGTTCCGATGAGGATGACGTGCTTGAGCACAAGCGCGGCTGCCTTATCGCCAAGCCCAAGGAGACCGTCGTTCGCTCGTTCACGATTGAGATTCTGTAATTCCGTTTTGTCGACTCGTATCGCGAGGCATAAGGAGCCTGCGAGATAAGGAGCTAAAAATGATCCTCACCGTTACGATGAACCCGTCTGTTGATACGCGCTATCAGCTCGATGAGCTCGTTATCGACGACGTCAACCGTGTGACGCCCGAAAAGACCGCCGGCGGCAAGGGCCTCAACGTGGCCCGTGTGCTGGGTCAGCTGGGCGACGACGTTGTGGCAACCGGTCTGCTCGGCGGCCACATGGGCGCCTACATGGCCGAGCTCATGGATGCCAACGGCATTAAGAATGATTTTGTACCCATCAAGGGCGAGACTCGCATTTGCCTCAACATCCTCCACGCCGGCAACCAGACCGAGCTGCTCGAGAGCGGTCCGACGATTGCCCCTGAGGAGCTCGATGCCTTTACCGCCAAGTTTACCGAGCTTGCGAGCAAGGCCGATGTCGTTACCATCTCGGGTTCGCTGCCCCGCGGCGTCGAGGCGGACTACTACGCCAAGATCACGGGCATTGCCGAGAACGCCGGCGCCAAGGTGCTGCTCGATACCTCGGGTGCCTCTCTCGAGGCCGCCCTTAAGTCCGAAATTAAGCCCGAGCTGGTCAAGCCTAACCTGACCGAGATCAACGGCCTTTTGGGTACGAGCTTTACCACCGACGATGTGGACGAGCTCCGCGCCGCGCTCGCCTCTGATGCCCGTTTCTCCGATATCCCCTGGGTCGTCGTGTCCATGGGTGCTGCCGGCTCCGTTGGCTTCCACAATGGCCGTGCGTTCCGCGCAAAGACGCCCGACATCCCTGCCGTTAACGCCACGGGCTCTGGTGACTCCACTATCGCTGGCTTCGCGCATGCCATTGCTGCTGGCGCGGACGACGAGACGGTGCTGCGTACCGCCAACACCTGCGGCAAGCTCAATGCCATGGATCCCATGACCGGCCATCTGGTCATGGACCGTTGGGACGAGGTCTACAACGGCGTTGTCGTGACCGAGCTGTAAAAGCTTGGGTGACGGCCCCGGCATCGCTTGCTAGCTCATGTCGACGACAAGTGCGGTAGCATTATGCTGGGGCGCGACGCCGAGTTTGTCGTGTTCAATCCCGACCTTACCCTGGTCGAGGCGTATGTGGGTGGCAACAGCGTCGGTAACGTGTTTGCCGAGTAGCCGCCAAAGAAGCGATCCGAGAGGGGATTTAGATGATTTACGGTGCATTGGGCGATATCGAGGAGTATCGCGGAATGCTCAAGGGCCTCGACGTGCTGATCGACTGGCTCGAGGAGAACGACCCGGCGGAGCTCGAGGTCGGCAGCCATCCGATTCTGGGCGACAAGGTCTTTGCGAACGTCATGGCGCCCACGACGCGTCCCGAGGCCGAGGCTCACTACGAGACGCACCAGCGCTATCACGACCTGCAGATCGACGTCGAGGGCCGCGAGGCCTTTAAGGTCGCTACGGGTAGCCTGACACTGGTCCAGGAGTTTGACGAGAAGGACGACTACGATCTGGTCGATTCCGACGCTTCGATCGTCGGCGATCTTGCTGACGATAAGTTTGCACTGTTCGTTGCCGGCGAGCCTCATATGCCCACGCTCGAGTTCCCGGGCGATGGCGCGCAGCCGGTCAAGAAGATCTGCTTTAAGCTGCTTGCAGATGCTTACTGGGAGGAGTAGCGAGCTGCTCGGCTGAGCTGTTCGTGTTGTGAGCGTTTTCCTTTGGAGGAGCGCGCTTGAGCCCCGTTAATCGCGGTTCCTTTGGGGATTGCGGCTGGCGGGGTTTTTGTTGAGTAGGGGAGTTGCCGGCGGCGTTGTGCTTGGATTGGCATTGTGCGATAAATCGGCAACAAAAAAGCCGCCCGAAGGCGGCTATCTTGTGCAATGGAGCCAGCGACCGGGCTCGAACCGGTGACCCCCGCTTTACGAGAGCGGTGCTCTACCAACTGAGCTACGCTGGCGGCCATGTGATGACGCAACTGAGGCGTCAACGGCTGTCTATGATACGGGACATCGCGCATCCGCGCAAGGGTTCTGACGGCTTTTCTCACTTTAAATGCACTAATATTGGAGACGTGATGTCTTGCTCTTACGGGTCTCAAAGAGAATGGGGCAGCGATGGCTCAACCCAAGATTCTTCTCACACGCATCGATGACCGGTTTATTTACGGGCAAGACGTTGAGCTGTGGAACGAGGCTATGGGTTCCAATCTCGTCCTAATCGTCAACGACGAGATTGCGGCGGATTCGCGCAAGTGGGCGCCTATGAGGGTGGCGGCGCCCGAGGGCGTGTGGACGCGGTTTTTCTCGGTGCAAAGGACCATCGACATCATTCATACCGCAACGCCGCGCCAATGGATTCTGGTCATGGTGGCCTCACCCGCCGATGCGCTCGCGCTGGTTAAGGGCGGTGTGCCGATCACCAAGATCAGCATTGGGCATATGCAGGCAGGGGAGGGCAAGCACCCCATAACGCCCGCAGTCGCCGTAGACGATACGGACATCGTTGCCTTCAAAGAGCTACAAGAACTCGGCATAGAGCTAGAAATCCGTTACCTCCCCAGCTCCAACCCCGACCCCATCCAACTAGTCATTGGGGACGTTCTTAAATGACTAGTCAAGCGGGACACCCTTGGCACTTGGGGACGTTCCTTATGTGCCGGCCTTTTAGGAACGTCCCCAAGTGCCGGCAGGTGGGGACAGTCTTTCTTGCCAAACGTTAAAGACTGTCCCCAACGACTAGTCATTTAAGAACGTCCCCAATGACTAGGCAGCAAAACGCCCGTCGGCGGTGGTGCCGGCGGGCGTTGCTGTGCGATATGTTGCGTTATGGGCTTAGTGCCTCATAAAGTGGTATTCGATCACATTGCTGTAGGGGTGACCCGGGCCCACAATGCCCTGCGGGAACAGCGGCTGGTGCGGCGTGTCGGGGTACATCTCGGCCTCGAGGGCAAAGCCGGCGCCCCAGTCATAGTTGGCATCGTCCTTGGCGTGCTCGTCGCCCAGCCAGTTGCCGGTGTAGAGCTGCACACCCGGAGCGGTGGTGTAGTAGTCCAGCTCGCGGCCGGTCCACATCTCCTCGACATGCAGGGCGCGGCGCAGGTTGCGACCGTACTGATAGTCATCGATGCACAAGCAGTGGTCGTAGCCGCGTGCCTGCTTAATCTGCGGGTCGTCGGCCTCCATGCCGGGTGCGACGGGGCGCAGCTCACGGAAGTCAAACGGCGTGCCCTCGACGGGAGCGATCTCGCCGGTGGGGATGTTCTGCTCGTTGATGGGCAGGTAGTGGGCAGCGTTAGCAACAAAGAAGTGCTCGCAGTCCATGCCGGCGTTATGACCGGCAAGGTTAAAGTACGTGTGGTTGGTCATGGACACGTACGTGGCGCGATCGCTCTCGCAGCCATATTCGATACGGAAGCAGCCGGTACGCGTCACGGTAAACACGGCCGTAAAGGCTCGGTTGCCGGGAAGGCCCAGCTCGCCATCCTCAAGCGAGGTGGTCATGCGCACGGCATTGTGGACCTCGTCGAGCTCAACGTCCCACACACGCTTGTGCAGACCATGCTTAAGATCGCTGTGCAGGTTGTTGGCGCCCTCGTTGGCGGGCATATGCCAGTCCGTGCCGGCGATGGTGATCGTGGCACCTGCAGTGCGGTTGGCCACAGGTCCGATGGTCGCGCCAAAGCAGGCGGGGTTGTCAAAGTAATCCTCGAGCTTATCGAAGCCCAGCACCACATCGCGCACGTTGCCGGGGATATCGGGCACGTCGATGCCCAACACGGTGGCGCCATAGTCCATAATGCGAACGCAGATCTCGGGCCCGTTGAGGGTGTAACGATGAACGGGGGTACCGCACGGCGCGGTGCCGAAAAGCTCGGAAGTGATCATTTGGTTCCTAACATCGAGGTATTTCTGACAAACTGTAGCGCGAACAGGCGAGATTATCACTACACCCCACTAAAGCAGGGGGTATTTTTCTCAAAAAAGTGATGATTGGAGCTGTGCGGGCGTTCATTTCTGACGCGCGCGAGTCTGATACAATTTGTTCGTTATTGTTTGAATTGACGTGAGCGTGGAACAGCGAGGACTCATCGTGATTAAAGCGGAGCGACAGGATAAGGTTCGGCAGCTGCTCGAGGAACAGGGAACGGTCTCGGTCAAGGAGATTTCGGATGCGTTAGGTGTCTCGGATATGACGATCCGCCGTGATCTTGAGGAGCTTGCGAGCCTGGGCGAGATCGAGCGCGTGCACGGCGGAGCCCGCAGTGCGCAGGGCCGTCCACACGCTATGCTGCGCCATGAGTATTCGCACAGCGAAAAGCGCGCGAAGCATGCCGAGGAAAAGTTGCAGATTGCGCGCCGTTCTGTGGAGCTTATCGAGGAAGGCTCGACCATCTTTTTGGGCACGGGCACCACGGTTGAGCAGATGGCCTCGATGCTGCCGGCGTTTCGCCTGCGCATTGTGACCAATTCGCTTTCGGTGTTTAACCTGCTCGAGGCGCGCGAAGACTGCGACCTGTGCCTGGTGGGCGGCATGTACCGTCGCCGCACCGCCGCTTTTGTGGGACCAACGGCCGAGGATACCCTGCGTGCGCTGGGCATCGACGCGGCGTTTATCGGTGCCAACGGCATTCTGGACGGCGACGTGTCTACATCCAATATGGAAGAGGGCCGCATCCAGCAGCTCGCCTTTAGCAAGGCCGACTCGCGCTATCTGATCGCCGACTCCAGCAAGATCGGCAAGCGCGACTTCTACACCTTCTGCCGCCTGGACAATTTGGACTCCGTGGTGTGCGAGCCGGGCATCGCCGCCGAGGATCGTGCCGCCATCGAGGAACACACGCAGGTTATTTGCTAGTTATCGCTACGGGATTGCCAACGGGTGATGCGGGAGGACTTTTACCTCCTGTCATTGTGGAAACCAGCGTGTCAGCGCTACGCGATATGACGCGCAAATAAGGACTCCACTATCAAATCGTCTCAACCTGTAACAGGTAGGGGTGAAACCACCAACCAGATGTTACAAATTGAGACAATTCGGCGGGGCCTACCTTGTTTGTCTCGATCTGTAACGGTTAGGACTTAAAAACTCGGCTACGTGTTACAGATCGAGACAAAAGAAAAAGAACATTAGGACTTGAAAATAAAGTTTTGATAAGGGATTCGCCCAGTTAAGACGGTGCGGCAGACAATTGAGATTAGTTTGCCTCCGGAGTCGTAAGCATAATGAGTCAGTTCGATGACCGGAAGTTTTGCAACACCATAATTACTGGCTTCGGAATCGCTAAGCTGACGTGCTCTATAGCTTTCCCTAACAGATTGGATAGACTTGGACAAGTCGTCCATGATTCTGCTAAATGCCTGAAAATCTAACTGGTTATTCGGAACGCGTGACTTTGAAATGAAGAACGTATCAGCGCCTATGAAGCTGCCTTCAAGTTCGTAGGTCAATTCAAGACGCTGAATTTCATCGCGACTTTGACATCCAAATTGTTGGAGCATCATTACGGAAATTGGACGACCTGATGTGAGGCCGCCGAAATGTTTGGTGATGGCATCCGGATCAACGCCATCGCAATGGCTTGTAAAGTCAAAGTCTAAAAGTGAATTGAGCTCGCTAACGCGTTTCGGTGCAACAAACGATCCCTTACCTTGGATTCGATAGATACTTCCACGACGCTCCAGCTCACTCATGGCAAGTCGGACGGTTGTTCTGCTTACGGCGTATTCGTCGCAGAGTTCCATTTCTGTTGGAAGTTTATCGTCTGCTTGATATTCATCGATGATCTGCTTGAGCAGCGCGTCGGTGAGCTGTAAATAGAGTGGCCGTTTTTCGTGTGTATCGAGCATTAGAGCCTCAGTTTGCATGTTGGTTATACCTGATGGTTGCCTCAGTCGGGATGTAACGTGGGCAAGGTAACCTTAACGTATCACAGAGCGGCTCAGCATGACGATCTGATGCCTGTATCCACGAAGGGCTTGTCCGAGCGTGAAGATATTCTGGGGCAGGCAAATACCGTTCATGGAGTCCCCGATATGTTGGAGGTCAGCGCCGGCTGCTTTTGCTGCAAGGCCTATTTTCTTAATGGTCTCGCTGTCGCAGGAGTCTTGACTCGTCCCGTTCGCCGCCATGACGAGAACTTTCTCTTCAATTGACTTGCCTACGTTGTGGGATCGTACAAAGTCTACGATGGCGCGCAGGTCTGCTTCTTGGAAGCAAGGGACGGTGTAGGGGGCTGGCACGAGAAGGATATCGACGCCGAGGTCAACAAACTTGCGCGCAATTTCGAGCGTCATGACAGGTTCTGCAACGCCCGCTCCATGCATTTTTCCGGCTATGACCAGGCCATTGAAATGCTCTTTGGAGAGTTTAATCGAATGGGCGATTGCATCGTTGGAGACGCCGGTTCCAGGGTTGCCCGTCAGGCAGATAAAATCAAATCCGAGTTCGTTAGCCTTTTCTAAGGTCTTGGGAGAGACGCGACGACCCATGGGGATTTCCGTTCGGGATTCAGACATCTCTGCCTCGTTATCAACTGGCTCCAGATTGACGCCAATGGGCCTTCCGCATGCTCGCTTCACCCAAGTGACCGGGTTTTCATTGAGATCATCTGGAATACCGGCAATAACTGGATCGAACACATCGAGCGCGTTAAACAGAAGCAGGTCGGCACCTGCGGCACGTTCGATTTCTGCATTAGTAACGCCGCCGAGAAATTGGGAAGAGGGTACGTTTTCCGCCATGATGGTACGTCCCTCGGAAGCCAGAATTGCCTGTTTTAGATCCATGGGTGACGTGGCGGCAAAATCGGATGCGGACATGTTCAGTAATCGTTTGGGCATTGTTACTTCCTTTGACTAGAACGACAGGCTTGTGACATTGTCTCTAATATTGTTACAACAATATATTCAATATGTTATATCCAATCGGTGAACGGTTGCAAACTTATTGTACTGCTCGGAAAAATAGGCCCTAGCTGGGAAAACCTTAAATTAATCAACTACCGTTCACCGAATAAGTATTTGAATTCTTGACATATCGACAAAGCGGAAAAAGAATTGGTTATGACAAATCGCGCAAATGATATTACATTTCGCACAAGAACGTATTCACTTACATAAGTGGATACAAACGGGGACGACGACGGTTGAGTCCGGATAAATCGTTGTGTGCCCGGGAATCATGAAAGGATGTGTTATGGACGCTATCGTCAAATTCCTTGAAAAACACCAGCCCCTCTTCGACAAAATCTCGAGGAACATTTATCTGGTGGCGATTAAGGATGGCTTTCTCTCGAATATGCCAATTGTGCTGTTCTCGAGCCTGTTCCTTCTTCTTTCGACGCTCCCTGCCTATGTAGGCATCACGCTTCCGTCTGAGGTGCTGGATTTCTTCAATAAAATCTATGCATATACCATGGGGCTTCTTGGCATTATGGTGGCCGGCACCACGGCGAGCTCACTTGCCATGTCGATGAACCGTCGCATGCCTTCGGGCAAATCTCTCAACCCCACCTCGTGCATGGTTTGTGCCATGTGCGGCATGCTCTTGCTATCGGTGACGAACGATGTTGTCTCGATTGGCGGAGCAGATACATCTGTTTTTGAAACCGGCTATATGGGAACCAAGGGTTTTCTCGCCGCGTTCGTAGCCGCATTCTTGACCGTTAATATCTATAAGGTGTGCATTAGCCATAATGTGACGATCAAGCTCCCCAAAGAGGTCCCTGGCTCTATTGCGCAGAGTTTTCGCGATATCTTTGCATTTGGGTTTTCGATCCTTGCGTGCGCTTTTATCGATCTTGCGAGCCGCAAGCTGCTTGCTGTGCCGTTCGCCAATTTGGTATCCGCTCTCATCTCGCCGCTGTTCTCCGCGGTCGACACCTATCCTGGCATGGCGCTTATCGAAGGCGCGGTCGCACTTTTCCAATTTATGGGTATCCACGGTGCTTCGGTTGTCATGAGTCCGATCAATGCTGCGCTCTACGGCAATACCGTTACCAATCTTGAGGTTTTCCAAGCAGGTGGACACCCGTCAATTGCTCTTACGCAGGACTTTACAAGCTTCATCGGCGGTCTGGGCGGTTCTGGCTGCACGTTCATCGTTCCTATTATCCTGATCATGTTTATGCGCTCCAAGCAGCTTAAAGCCATGGGCAAGGCATCGATTATCCCGGTGATTTTTGGAGTTAACGAGCCCGTTATCTTCGGTATGCCGATTGTTCTCAATCCCTATATGTTCGTGCCCTTCCTAGTGGCTCCTATGGTCAACGCCATTATCGGTAAATTTTTCATTGACGTCATTGGAATGAACGCCCCCATGTATACCATGCCGTGGGCGCTTCCCGGCCCAATTGGTGCGTTCCTCACCACGGGTCTCGATCTGCGTTCTCTCGTATTGATGGCAGTGCTGTTGGTCGTTGACTTTGTGATTTACTATCCGTTCTGCAAGGCGTATGACCATCAGCTTTGTTTGGAAGAGTCTGCAAAGGAGACTGCAGGAAACTCGGATGCAAATGCTATTGCCGCACAGGAAAATGTCGCAAAAGCTCTCGAGGCGGTAAAGGACAAGGCGGAGCAGATCCGCGTGCTTGTGCTTTGCCAGGGTGCCGGCACTTCGACTCTCTTGGCAAATGCTCTTCGCGAAGGTGCCGCTGCTAAGGGTATCGATCTGGTTTCTCAGTCCGGTGCGTACGGAAGCCACTATGAGACGATGGATCAGTACAACGTGATTGTTCTGGCGCCCCAGGCACGCATGTACTATGACGCCATGAAGGCTGATACCGATCGCCTTGGAATTAAACTGCTCACCACAAGGGGCAAGGAGTATATCGACCTTACCAACGATCCCGAAGGTGCAATTGACTGGATCGTTCAGGAGCTGGCCAAATAGTGGATGCACTCCGTCGTTGATTCGTCGGTGTATAGTACGGCCCCGCAGCTTATTGAGCTGCGGGGCCGTATTTTGTTCAAGACTTTAGTCCGCTGGCCGCGCAGCGGCCAGCTTTGAACCACCCGCTACGCGGGTGGAGACAAACG
>CABSNF010000016.1 GCA_902478995.1 uncultured Collinsella sp. | reverse complement strand
CCTCCCACCCGCTCTCTAACCAAAACCACCACAAAGGGGACAGGCACCTTTGTGGTGGTTTTTCAACCGCAAAGGAAGCAACCATGAAAGCACTCGTCATCAACGGCCCCAATCTAAACATGCTCGGCATTCGCGAGCCGGGCATCTACGGCAGCAACAACTACGACCGCCTGGTCCAGATTTGCCAGGAAGCGGGCGCCGCACAGGGCTTCGACGAGGTCGAGGTCTTCCAGTCTAACCACGAGGGCAGCATCGTCGACAAGATCCAGGAGGCCTACGGCAAGGTCGACGGCATCGTCATAAACCCGGCCGCCTATACGCATACGAGCGTCGCGATCCTCGACGCCCTCAAGGCCGTCGCCATCCCTGCCGTCGAGGTCCACATCAGCGCCGTCGAGACCCGCGAGGACTTCCGCCAGGTGAGCTATGCACGCCTAGCCTGCTTCGCCACCATCACCGGCGAGGGCCTGAAGGGCTACGCACATGCGCTAGAGCTGTTGAAAGAGCATCTGCTACACTAATCCCTGGGACAAAGACATCAGATATGTTTGTCCCTAAACTAAAGTAACTGTCCAATCGACATACAAAGGAGCATATCCATGTCCCAGTACGATTACCTCGTCGTCGGTGCCGGCCTTTCGGGCGCCGTCTTCGCCAATGCCGCCAAGCGCGCCGGCAAGTCGGTCCTGGTCATCGACCGCCGCGACCACATCGCCGGCAACGTCTACACCGAGGACGTCGAGGGCATCCAAGTCCACCGCTACGGCGCGCACATCTTCCACACCTCCATGAAGGACGTCTGGGGCTACGTCAACCGCTTCGCCGAGTTCAACAACTACGTCAACTCGCCGGTAGCCAACTTCCACGGCAACATGTACAACATGCCCTTCAACATGAACACCTTCGCCAAGATGTGGCCGGGCGTCGTCACGCCGGCAGATGCCAAGGCCAAGATTGCCGAGCAGGTGGCCGCCGAGAACATCGGAGAGCCGACAAACCTCGAGGAGCAGGCGCTGTCGCTCGTCGGCCGCGACATCTTCGAGACGCTCGTGAAGGGCTACACCGAGAAGCAGTGGGGCCGCGACTGCAAGGACCTGCCCGCGAGCATCATAAAGCGCCTCCCCTGCCGCTTCACCTACGATAACAACTACTTCAACGACCGCTACCAGGGCATCCCCATGGGCGGCTACACCAAGATGGTCGCCAACATGCTCGAGGGCGTCGAGGTGCGCTGCGGCGTGGAGTACAAGGAGCTGGCCGCCGCCGAGCCCGATATCGCCGCCAGGACGATCTACTGCGGCCCCATCGACTCGTTCTACGACTTTAAGCTGGGCACACTCGAGTACCGCAGCCTGCGCTTCGAGACCGAGACACTCGACGAGCAGGACCACCAGGGCGTGGCCGTGGTCAACTACACCGAGCGCGAGGCCCCCTATACCCGCATCATCGAGCACAAGCACTTCGAGTTCGGCACGCAGGAGAAGACCGTCATCACGCGCGAGTACCCGGCGGATTGGAAGCCCGGCGACGAGCCCTACTACCCCATCAACGACGCCAAGAACGAGGCCCTCTACAAGCAGTACGAGGAGCTGGCGGCGCAGGAGGGCGACGTGGTCTTCGCCGGTCGCCTGGGCGGCTACAAGTACTACGACATGGACAAGGCCATCGCCGCCGCCTTCGAGCTCGTCCGCAACGAGCTGGGCGTGGAGCCGACAGAGGCGTAGGGAGCTCAACGACTCGAGACCGACAACCAAATTCGCAAGAAGCAATAAGCCCGGTGCAGCGATGCTACACCGGGCTTATTGTTGAGGGAGCACTGCACGCCCACATGCCCAAAAAGCAAAGACCCGGCATTATACCGGGTCTTCAAAAACTCTCTGGTGCTCCATGGCGGATTCGAACCGTCGACCTTGGGATTAGAAGTCCCCTGCTCTATCCAACTGAGCTAATGGAGCATAAAGCCGGGCGTCCAAGCGGGTACAAGTTCACACGACCAATAAATTATAACCTACTTGAACTGGTCGTGGTACGCCTTGCAGACCTCGTCCACGGGACCATCCATGCGCAGATCGCCCTTCTCGATCCACACAGCACGCTGGCAAATACGCTCAACCTGCTCCATGGAGTGAGAAACGAACAAGACCGTGACGTCGCCACTCTCAATAAAGTGCTGAATACGGCGCTCGCATTTCTGCTGGAAAAAGACATCGCCAACAGAAAGCGTCTCATCGACGATGAGAATATCGGGCTCGGTAATCGTAGCGATAGCAAAGGCGATACGCGCGACCATACCCGACGAGAAGTTCTTCAAGGGCATGTCAACGAAGTCTTTAAGCTCGGCGAACTCAATAATCTCGTCAAAACTAGCGTCGATAAACTCCTTGGTATAGCCAAGCAGCGCACCGTTCAGATAGATGTTCTCACGAGCCGTAAGCTCCGGGTCAAAGCCAGCACCAAGCTCAATCAGCGGCGCAATATTGCCGTGAACCTTAACCTCACCTTCGCTGGGCTCCAAAACGCCAGCGATGATCTTGAGCATCGTAGACTTGCCGGAACCGTTAGTACCAACAAGGCCAACGACCTCGCCACGATGCACATCAAATGAAATGTGCTTAAGCGCACGGAATTCCTCAAAGAACAGCTCATGCTTCGCGAGCTTAATGAAATACTCTTTGAGGTTCGTAAGCGACTCGGACGCCATGTTAAAGATCATGGTGACGTCTTTGACCTCAACAGCAAGGGGCTGCTTGCTGTAATCAATAGCAGATTCAGTCATGAGCAGCACTCCTTAGATGTAGAGGATAAACTTGTGCTCGGTCTTGTGAAAGACGGCGTAACCAATAGCAAGAGCAAGAATAGCCCAAACAACACACAGCCCAAAGGTAAGCGCAGAAGGCACGGTATTAAACAGGAAGATATCACGCATAAACTGGAGGTAGTTGTACATGGGATTCACAACCACAAGGACCTGGATCCAATGTGCCATTTGGCTAATGAAGTCGGTTGTCCAGAAAATCGGCGTCAGATACATCCAGGCCGTGATAACAACGGTCCACAGGTGCATAACATCGCGGAAAAAAACCGCCAGCGCAGACAGCATCATGCCCAAGCCCATGCAGAAACACATGAGCAGGAGCAAGCAAACCGGCAGCAGAATTAAATGCCAGGTGGGAAGCACGTGGAACCAAAGCATAACCAAGGCGACGGCAACCAAAGAGAAGGCGAAGTTAACGAGCGAGAACAGCACCTTCTGCACCGGAAAGACCCAACGGTGCACCTTAACCTTCTTAAGCAGAGAGGAAGCCCAAATGATGGACATAAGCGCTTGGTTCGTCGACTCGGACATGACAGAGAACGTCACGTTACCGACGATCAAGTAAAGCGGATACATTTCGGGCGTAATAGAACCATTGCGACCTTGCGCGAAGATTGTCGAAAACACGATCGACATAACAATCATCATCAGCAGCGGGTTAAGCACGGACCATGCCACACCCAGAACACTGCGACGATATTTAATCTTAAAATCTTTGGTGACAAGTTGCTTAAGAATGAACTTGTCCTTTTCAAAATCATTTTTAGCGTGAGAGGCCGGTTTAGCCACCGCTTTCTGACTCTCTACGTTGTCAGCCACGGACCATCTCCTTGTCTCGTAAAACATAACAGTGGAAAGTATAGCCCTCCCACGTTGACGATAACTCACCGCAACAAATCTGGAGAACTAACCCATATCTAATCAAAGGGGCAGACGATAGGTATACTTTCGACCCGTTGATTCATTAAAGGAGGTCCGACATGGACTATTCGAATACCGCCGTCATAATCCCCTGCTACAACGAAGCGCTGACGATTGGCAAAGTTGTTGACGATTTTCATCGAGAGTTACCCGGTGCAACCGTCTTTGTATATGACAACAACTCGTCTGATGGCACTTCGCAAATCGCCAAGCAGCACGGTGCCACGGTGCGCCACGAGCCCAGACAGGGCAAAGGCAACGTGTGCCGCCAAATGTTCCGTGATGTCGACGCCGAATGCTATCTAATGGTTGATGGAGACGACACTTACCCCGCCGAGGCGGCAAAGGCGCTTTGCGAGCCCATCCTTAACGGCGAAGCCGATATGACCGTTGGCGATCGCCTGTCAAACGGCACCTATGCCGAAGAGAACAAGAGGGCCTTCCACGGCTTTGGCAACAATCTTGTTCGCGCCATGATCAAGTGGATTTACGGCTACAGCTTTGACGACGTGATGACCGGCTACCGAGCCATGAGCAGACCCTTCGTCAAGACCTTCCCCGTTTTGAGCGAGGGCTTCCAGATTGAGACCGAGCTCTCCATCCACGCTGTCGATCACCGCTGGCGAATTAAAGACGTGCCGGTGGAGTATCGCGATCGGCCCGCAGGCTCCGAGTCCAAGCTCAACACCGTTAGCGACGGCATCAAGGTCATCGCAATGATTGGAACGCTCTTTAAAGACTATCGTCCGCTCAAGTTCTTTACCCTTATAGCGCTCATCTTCGCCATCATAGGCCTTGCCCTCGGAATTCCAATTGTTGTGGAGTACTTCCAAACCGGCTTAGTCCCCCGCTTCCCCACGGCCATACTTGCGGCCTCATTCATGTTCCTGTGTGGGTTGAGCCTAGCAACGGGACTAATCCTCGACTCAGTTGCAAAAGTCGAAAGAAAACAATGGGAGTTACAAGCCTATAAAACTTATTCAAAATAAGAAGAGGTCCGGACTTAATCCGGACCTCTTCTTATTTCAGACCTAAATACTGTTCCCAAAACTCTCGCGAAGTCATGTACGGCATGGCATCTTTCCATGCCCCCCTGACGCTCTTGCCCTCTTTACGATAGCGCGCCATCAGTTCGTGCTCTCGGCGGCGAATACTCTTGAACCGCGCCCGATCCATCGTGCGGACCGACCCCTTCTCGCGGGTCGGATCAAGAAATACCAGCGTCTTGCAACGCGTCGAATTGCCTTCAAGCGTACAGCTGCCATTCTTAACTGCATAGCCGGGCTTTCCGCGCAACAGCGCATCGGGAAGATAGTGTTTGTCGTAAGGAATAGATCTCCAATACTTCATAAATTTCGAAGGATGGAATTCCAGATTAACATTAGCGAGCACTTGCTCCGTAACCCCAGCCTTGCGAAGAAGCTCTGGATCCATTTCGGAAACAGGAATCAGCTTTTCGTTTAACTTACCCTTACCAATCATCGACGCGGCGCCATCAAGCTTCTGGAGATACTCAGGGCCGCGCAGATAGTCCTCAAAGCCATCAAGGATAAACTCAGCAGCCTGATAATCCATATCGCGCAAGTTCTGACGTACCCCTCGCTGAATACGAAGGACAAACATTTTCTCATCAGCACAATCATCGAGTGAAATCATGGCAAAGAAGTTGCGGAAGTACTGGTAGCAGTCAACCGAAGCGCGGAAACGCCCCTCAAAGCTTGCATGCCACACGCAAATGCAATTCATGGTCATGTAGACAGGCTTATTGCGCATGCCAAACTCAACGTCGTCGCAGCGGATAAAGAAAGGCATGGGAAGGCCGTTCTTTTCGATAGCCTTCACCGGAATGCAGCTATACCACCAAGCCCCATAGGCCTGATCAACTTCAACATTCGTGCGTTCATTTTCGAGGATGTCGGACAGCTTGCCAACATTCAAGTCCTCTTTTACGCGACGATAGGCACCAGTGGTCGCCACATACGAGACATCCTCGAACTGACGAGTAGGGTCCTCCATTGAGAGCATGGCGCCGTTAATAAAGGCATCCTTATACTTGCCTTTAGCAAGAGAGAGGAGATTGAACGTGCGGATCAAACTCTCGGGCATAATAGAGACATCGTCATCCATCAAAATGATGTGAGTGTACTGATCAGGAGTTTCAGTAGCCGCCATCATTCCACGTGCGAATCCTCCCGAACCGCCCGTATTGGGATTCGGGAGCACGGTGACTAGCTCATCGGAAAGTGATGCAGAATCGAGCGTCTGTCCATTGTCGACGACAAACATGTGGAAGTGGTCGCGAATCGGACCGTCCTCTTTGGAGATGCCCGCTTTAACGAGTTCAATATTCGGAAGAATGTACTGCTCATTCTTAAATGTAGTAGTAGAAAGAGCAAGATTGATCTGGTTAATTGAGTCCTCAGGAACATCAGTCAGATAAGAGGCGTTCAAGAGGTCTACGGAATAGCCCTCATCACTCTCAATCCTAAAACCGATCAAGTCGTAGCCGGTTGTATCGATATCAATATCGAGAACGCAAGGATCAATTTCATTGCCATCAAAAGGATTCGATTTGAGCTCGACAGGATTCAGCTCGCTAGATCTCACTCCATGAACGACAACCCGGCCCCTGCCAAATAAAGCCATATGCAAGACGACGCCGCCAACAGACGCATACTGATGCCATTTGCCAGCAGATAGGCCATTCACATACGTCAGAAAGTCAACGTGTCCATTGACATGAAGTGAATGTATATCGTCATCATACGAAGCACCACCGGAGAGCACGCGATAGTAGAGTTCGGGAAAATCCTTTGCATGCTTTTCAACTTTAAGTACAACATTCGCAAGTTTAAACTGCATTTTAAATACCTTAATCAAAGCCGTTGTAACTACTAATTACATTCGTCGACAAACTTTGCCATCGCGGAGCGAACATCGGGATCAGACAAAACATCCTTTGCAAAATGATCATGCCCACAGATGTCCATTGGCATGTAAGGCCATCCAGGATAGCAATCATCAGCGACCTTTTCCGCTTTCGCGGGAACCAAAAAAGAGAAGCTGTCAAACGGATGCTTTCTTACGGGAAGGATATCATTGCGGTCCCAAATTATTTTACGTTTAGGGGCATCAAAAACGTTATCAATCGCGTATGCAAAATCACCACGAGACTCATCGGTTAACAAACCTAGATCATGAGCCTTTTCGTTAAACGAATCGAATACGCTCTGGACAAGATCAATCTCCGCAGAAGAAACAACTGTTCTCTGAGCTTCCAAGTCAACATCTCCGCACTGCACGCTAAGACCACTGTGTGGATGAACCATCCAAGGATATCTTTCCAAAAACTAAACTCACGTTCATTTTTGTCAAAGAAATCCATAAGCTCAATTCTGAGTTGCCTAAGTTGATCGTTCGCGCGCTTGGAATTCTCGGCCGCCCGGTCGTAAATCGAAATGTCCACAAAACAAGGTATAAGCGAATTAGTTGAACAAAAGCGAACTTGACGACACTTTACAAACCAGTCATATACGAGGGTGATTTGATATTCAGGGTCGTCTATTAAAGCGGCAGTGAGCTTATCCACATCGGACCTAAGCATGCAGATATCAATATCGTCGTCCCAAGGAATAAAACCCGATCGAGACAAGGTGCCAACAAGAGAACCATAAGAAAGCCAGTATTGAATATTATTGGCAACACAAATCGCGTCTAGCTTACTCATCAAGGCCGCGTTTGCCTGCTGCATCAATCGAATATCACCCTCGGCGTCGGGTAATGCATCAAAGATTTTGCAACGGAGCTCAAAAGGGGTGAGATCGGGGTACGCACGTCGCGCGAACAATTCAAAGCGAAGCCTCATTTGTTCTGACAGACTTTGTTGGCGTTGCTTGAGCAATTCAATTTCTGGAAATAGCCGAGTATCGAATTTGTAATTGATATTCATATTGATACCGTTATCGGCCTGCTCAATACGGGCGAAAACCTCGTCAAAACGACGGTCCATATCCTCATGCATAGCATGCAACGATCGGGATGAGCCAGGGAGGATCTTTTTAATAGTAGAAAGCAAGGACATGGCTTAACCTTCGCAACGACAAACAATGAACGAAGCACAATTACTCATATGATACAAAAGAATGAGTGGGTCCCACCTTGAAACCCACTCACATGAAGACTACTCCGACGCCTCTTTCAAATACTGTTTCCAGAAATCGATCGAAGTAAGGACATCTCTATACGAAGCGTATTCGGTATAAATCTTATCTTTGTTACGCTTGAATTCCTTCTCGGCTTTACGAAAACGACTCCAAACCTCTTTGAATCGCTTCTTATCCATATGTCTAATGGCACCCTTTTTATTAGGCATATCTACCACAATAAGCGTGTCAACATCCCTGATTTTACCTGCGGGATAAACCCATCCCGCAGCATCAATAACAGCAACCCTACCGTTACGTTTAGCGGAGTCGTTAACAAAACGGTGGCCATTAATGGTCAGATAATCCTTAAATGCCTGCAGCCTAGACCTGTCGCCCCCAAGGCTCAAATTGCCAAAAGTCAGTTGCGTCAAGTCGACACCCAATTCTTGTGCCTGAGGGATGAGCTGCTCGATGGGAATCAATTGTTCCCTTTCACGATTTGCCGCCATAAAACGGGATTCAGCGACAGGATGAGAAATCCACTCCGGACCTCTCAAAAAATCTTCAAGACCTTTTACGGCAAGAGCAGCTTCATCGTAATTAAATTTCTTCAAGTCGAGCTCAACTTCACGACGAATCTCATAAAGAAAATCAGAGAGAGGCGCAGCGCCAGTTGTCGCCTGACTGATTAGCGTATTTCGGCTTACCTGATAACGCTCCACGGCAGCACTATACTTAAACTTAAAGGAATTATGCCAAACGCAAATACCATTCATGGACATGAACTTGGGTTTGCAACGAAGCGCATACTCAGCATCATCAGAACGAACAAATAAGGGCAAGGGCAACCCCTCACGTTCAATCGTTGCGGTAGGTATAACGCAATACCACCAGCCAGCATACTGTTGGGCAGTGTCCTCATAAAGGCCAGTTGGGGCCTTATATATCTCGGTCTCAACGACATCATGAAGTGAGGTCATATAGCCTGCAGGCTTAAGGGGAGAAAAAGTTCCCTTAGCAGTAAAGAACCCTAAATCCTCGGTACGCAAATTGGGCTCTTCCAAGCTCATCATGGCACCCGATAAAAAGGCCTCAGCATATTCTTCTTTGAGAAGAGAGAGCAGGTTGAAAGTGCGGATAAAACTCTCGGGAAGAACCTCGACATCATCGTCCATCAGGAGAACATGAGTCGCTTTAGGATTCTGCTCAAGTGACTCAATCATCCCCCGAGCAAAACCACCAGACCCGCCGACATTAGGATTTGGATGAACAGTAACACGCGATGAATCCAGGTTTGCACTATTCAGCGAACGGCCATTATCAATAATGTGTACGTGGAAATGATCAGCAATCTCTTCATCAGAATCAATAATGTTCTTTTGTAAAAGAGATACGTTACGGACAATATAGTCCTCTTTTTTAAACGTAGTAGTTGCAAGCGCTAGCTCAACTGGATGAATATCCAGTTCTTCACAATCGCAATAATAATACGCATTCCGAATATTAACAGGGCCTTCAGTACTGATATTAAAAGCGTGCAGAATCTCTCCCTCACAAAGGGAGAGTTCGATTTCAGCCGTACTCCATTCATCGGATCGTTGCAAACTAACCGCAGAGCCATCAATTGTAGAAGGAATCCAAGAATAATTATTTGCATACGTCTGCTGAAGCGTTAAGGCGGAGCCGCAATACTCGATATGAAGATAAAACGCCTTTGCAGTAGTGTATTTTCGCCACTTATAAATGGATAGCGCATTAAAATATGTTGTGAAATCAACATTGGTCGATTTCATGATTTCAATAGCGTCATTCGAAGTTGGAATAACAAGACCCTCCGTTGCCCTATAGCAAAGCAATGGATACTGCAACATCGCATCAGATCCGTTAAAAATCAAATTTGCAAGTTTAAAATGCATTGAAAACCATCCAAAAAATTCCTGGTGCAACTTGGCAAAATGGCATAAATGCCCATGGCATTGTTTGCATTCTCACTGATTTTAAGAATGCAAACAATGTACTAAAGGCATCTAATCAAAATGAAGTTTTAGCTCTTCCTCCCAGTCGGGCATATGGAAGCCGACCGACTCGAGCCTGGAAAGGTCGAGCGCGGAGTGGACCGGGCGCGGGGCGATGGGGCCGGCGGCGCCGGCGTAGTAGTCGGCGGTCGAAACCGGCACGACCCTGTCGCCGTTGCCGTTGGCGGCCTCGAAGACGGCGCGGGCGATGTCCGCCCAGCTCTTCACGGCGCCGGAGCCGGTGCAGTCGTAGGTGCCGTAGGGGGCGTGCGTCCCCAGCACGTGGAAGATGGCCTCGGCCATGTCGCGCGTGAAGGTCAGGCGGCCCAGCTGGTCGTCCACGACCGTCACCTGCTCGAGCCCGTCCTCGGGGTCGGCTACGCGGTCAGAGAGCGCCTTCATGGTCTTCACGAAGTTGTGGCCCTCGCCGATGACCCAGCTGGAGCGCATGATGTAGTGGCGCGGGCACCCGGCCACGGCGATGTCGCCGGCGGCCTTGGTCTGGCCGTAGACGGACAGCGGGCTGAGGGGCTCCTCCTCGTCGTGCACCTCGGCGGTGCCGTCGAAGACGTAGTCGCTGGACACGTGGACCAGGGTGATCCCGTGCTCGGAGCAGGTGCGGGCGAGCAGGGCCGGCCCGGTCGCGTTGGCCTTCCAGGCGATGGCGCGGCCCTCGGGGGTCTCGGCTTTATCCACGGCGGTGTAGGCGCCGCAGTTGATCACGGTGCCGTAGAGCGACCAGTCGTACTGCGAATAGGCCTCCGGGTCGGACATGTCGAAGGTGTCGATGTCGCAGAAGTCGAAGTCCTTGGCCACGCCGCGCTCCTCGGCGAGCGCGCGCACCGCGTGGCCCAGCTGGCCGTCGCAGCCGGTGACGAGGGTGCGCTTCGGCGCCATGGGGACGACGTCCTTCAGCATCGGGTGGTTGAGGTCGGCCTCGGAGACGGTGGCCTGGTCGAGCGGGATGGGCCACTGGATGGCGAGCTCGGGGTCGGCGAGGTTAACGAAGGTGTAGGTCCTCTTGAGCTCGAGCGACCAGTGGGCGTCCACCAGGTAGGTGTAGGCGGTGCCGTCCTCCAGGGCCTGGAAGGAGTTGCCCACGCCGCGCGGGACGTAGATGGCCTTCGACGGGTCGAGCGTGCAGGTGAACACCTTGCCGAAGGTCTCGCTGCCCTCGCGCAGGTCCACCCAGGCGCCGAAGACGCTGCCGCGCGCGACGCTGATAAACTTGTCCCAGGGCTCGGCGTGGATGCCGCGGGTGACGCCCCTCTTCTCGTTGTAGGAGACGTTGTTCTGGACGACGCGGAAGTCGGGGATACCCAACTCGGTCATCTTGGCGCGCTGCCAGTTCTCCTTGAACCAGCCGCGCGAGTCGCCGTGGACGGCGAGGTCGACGACCTTGAGGCCCCCGATGCCGGTCTCGGCGACGGAGAGGTCCTTCTCGAATGCGATGTCTGCCATAGGTCTATCCCCTCCTACTGGCCCTGCGCGCGGTAGCGGGCCTCGGTGGCCTCCTTGGCCGGGCGCCACCAGGACTCGTTGGCGACGTACCAGTCGATGGTGGCCTTCAGGCCCTCGAGGAAGTCGGTGTGCGCCGGCCTCCAGCCCAGCTCGCGCTGGAGCTTGGTGGAGTCGATGGCGTAGCGGCGGTCGTGGCCGGGGCGGTCGGCGACCCAGTCGAAGTCCTCGGGGTCGCGTCCCATCGCCTCGAGGATCATGCGCAAAACGGTGATGTTGTTCCTCTCGCCGTCGGCGCCGATGAGGTAGGTCTCCCCCATGCGGCCCTTGGTGAGGATATCCCAGACGGCGCTGGAGTGGTCCTCGGTGTGAATCCAGTCGCGGACGTTCTCGCCGCGGCCGTAGAGCTTGGGGCGGACGCCGTCGATGATGTTCGTGATCTGCCTGGGGATGAACTTCTCCACGTGCTGGTAGGGGCCGTAGTTGTTGGAGCAGTTGGAGATCGTGGTTCGCAGGCCGTAGGTGCGGGTCCAGGCGCGCACGAGCATGTCGGAGCTCGCCTTGGTCGAGCTGTACGGGCTACTCGGGCGGTACGGCGTCTCCTCGGTGAACTTCGCCGGGTCGTCGAGCGCCAGGTCGCCGTAGACCTCGTCGGTGGAGACGTGGTGGTAGCGGACGCCGTGCTTGCGGACGGCCTCCAGCAGGCGGAAGGTGCCCTCGACGTTCGTGCGCAGGAACGGCTCCGGGTCGGCGATGGAGTTGTCGTTGTGGCTCTCGGCCGCGTAGTGCACGATCGCGTCGTGGCCCGGCACCAGCCTATCGAGCAGCCCCGCGTCGCAGATGTCGCCGACGACGAGCTCCACGCGGTCGGAGGGCAGCCCGGCGATGTTCTCGGGGTTGCCGGCGTAGGTCAGCTTGTCCAGGACGGTCACGTGCACGCCGGGGTGGTTGTTGACCACGTAGTGCACGAAGTTGCTGCCGATGAAGCCGCAGCCGCCCGTGACGATGATGTTGTGGGGTTCGAAAATTTCAGACATGAGGGGTTCCTCCTAGTACTCGCGCGGGCTGTTGACGATCTCGCCGGCGGCGACCTTCTTCAGGTGCCGGCCGTAGACCGACTTGCCGTAGGCCTCCGCGGCCTGCTTGAGCCCCTCGGTGGTGATCCAGCCGTTCTCCCAGGCGATCTCCTCGGGGACCGAGACCGGCAGGTCCTGGGAGTGCTCCACGGCGCGGACGAACTCCGCCGCCTCGTGGAGTGACTCCATGGTGCCGGTGTCCAGCCACGCGTAGCCGCGGCCGAGGGTCACCACGGAGAGCGTCCCCTCCTCCAGGTACATCTGGTTGAGCGTGGTGATCTCCAGCTCGCCGCGGGCGGAAGGCTGAACCTTGTGGGCCTTGGCGGCGACGTCGCCCGGGTAGAAGTACAGGCCGGTGACGGCGTAGGAGCTCTTGGGCTGGGCGGGCTTCTCCTCGATGGACACGGCCCTCCCCTGCGCATCGAACTCCACGACGCCGAAGCGCTCGGGGTCGTCCACGTGGTAGCCGAAGACCGTGGCGCGGCCCGACTCTGCGTTCTGGACGGCGCGCGTCAGGTGGCGCGAAAGGCCGTTGCCGTAGAAGATGTTGTCGCCGAGCACGAGGGCGCAAGGCTCGCCGTCGATGAACTCCTCGCCGATGGTGAAGGCCTGCGCCAGGCCGTCCGGGCTCGGCTGCTCGGCGTAGGAGAGGTTCACGCCGTAGCGCGAGCCGTCCCCGAGCAGGCGCTCGAAGTTGGGGAGGTCCGTCGGCGTGGAGATGACCAGGATGTCCCGGATGCCCGCCAGCATGAGGGTGGACAGCGGGTAGTAGATCATGGGCTTGTCGTAGACCGGCAGCAGCTGCTTGGAGGTCACGAGCGTGAGCGGGTACAGGCGCGTGCCGGACCCGCCTGCGAGGATGATGCCTTTCATTCAATCACTTCCAAAGTCAGTGAACGGAAAAATAAATCCGTTTAGCAATGTTCCTGATTGAGAGCGACAATTTACGAGCGGTTAAATCAACCGACGATATATTGATACCATCGAGTGAACAGATTGCTCGCACAAAATCAAACTCATCGCGTTTCAATTGCTCTTTTTTATCCTTAAAAAGTGAGTTCGTAGTAGATTCGTTGCACACTCTAAAATAGGAATAAATTGAGTCTAGATAGCAGACATCACTATTAAGTGATAGACGAATCCAATACTCCCAATCAGGGGAGTAACACAAAGAATCATTAAAGGGTCCAACTTTTTGCCAGCAATCTCTACGAAACATGACATTAGAAGGCTCTCCATAGATATTATGAGTTCGAAATGTCTTGCGGGCAAAATCAGAGCCTTTTAAAACCATATCCCGCTTAAAAGGTCTCCTCTTCATTGTAATGGCACCATTCGAGTCAATAACACATGAAGCGCTGAAGCAGAGGGAGCACTTTGGATTAGCATCCAGTGCTGCAACCTCAGACTCAAGAGCCCCGGGTAACAAAATATCATCCTGAAAGAGGAAATGAATATACTCGCCAGAAGATTTCTCAATGGCATTATTCCAGTTTCCAACAAGACCGAGATTACTGGCGTTTCTAAATACCTTAATTCGAGAATCCGTTAGCTTGGAAACAATCTCAAATGTTCCATCAGTTGACTGATCATCGAAGATTAATAATTCGAAATCGCGGAAAGACTGGCTTAACACCGAATCAATTGCCTTCAAAATGTACTTAGCACCATTAAAACAAGGCATCAACACACTAACTTTAGGCATCCTTGTCCTCCTTATCGGACAAAAATTCCTCAATAAAATAGCGAGGACGATGCTTCGTCTCCATATAAGTCTTTCCAACGTACTCGCCGATGACACCCAAAGCCAAAAGTTGAAGTCCGCCAAGACACCAAATTGACATAATAATGCTTGTCCAGCCAACTTGTACATCGCCAATAAAATGACCAATTAAAAGATATACAAGTGCAAATAAACTAAAAATAGAAATGATTAAACCGGTGAGAGTAATTATCCTAATCGGTTTAGTACTAAAAGACGTTATACCTTCAAAAGCAAATGACAGCATTTTACCGAGCGTGTATTTAGATTCGCCGGCAAACCGTTTCCCTCGCGAATAATACACGCAGCAAGATTTGAAACCAACTAAAGGAACCAAACCACGAAGAAATAGATTAACCTCACGGAATTGAGACAATGCAAGAACAGCACGCTTGGACATCAATCTATAGTCAGCATGGTTATAAACAGCATCGACACCCAACGAAGACTGTAAGCGATAAAAAGACTGTGCGGTAAAACGTTTTAGAAAGGAATCGCTAGAACGATCATTTCGTACACCATATACAACTTCATAGCCTTCGCGAGCTCTTGAAACCATTTCATCAAGCGCATTGATATCATCTTGTAAATCAGCGTCCATCGATGCTATTAAATCAGCAAACTCCGCTGCCTTGTGTAACCCAGAAAGTAAAGCCTTCTGATGGCCACAATTCCTAGAGAGCTTAAGTCCACAGAATAAGGAATTAGACTGATGAAGACTTTCGATGATCTCCCAAGTCTTATCGGATGACCCATCGTCAACTAACAAAACCTTACTGTTCGCATTAATCTGAGACAATTTTACTAAAGTGGAAAACTTCTCAAAAAGCCTTTTAGAGGTTTCCCGCAAAACGCTCTCCTCGTTATAACAAGGAACCACGAGATAGAGAATCGGCAATATGTCCATCTTTGTCATGCAAGCACCTATCACTTAAATGCCCAATACTTACTTAAAATATAATTAAGAGGATAAGTTACAAACAAGTTAAGCAGTGGACCAAGAATAGAAGAAATTCCAAGCACACTAACCCAAAAGTACAAAAGGATGTTGTTGATAATCAATCCAGTAAAAGCACTCGAAGCAAGTAGCTTGGAAAAACTTGAAATAAGTGAACTCAAATCCGATCTCTCATTATCAAAAACATATTTATTGTTCCAATAGAAGGAATTGATGACACCAGCAAAATATGAAACTATATTGGCGACAATATAGTTCACTCCAATAAAAAGGAGTGCCGCGTAGACTAAGTAAGAAACGATTGTATTTGAAAGTCCAACAATCGAAAACTTCAGAAATTGAATCACCGAATCTCGTTTCATTAAAGACCCTTTTCCTACTGTTATCTATAAAGGACATAAACAAAACAAGAGGTTCCATCATCGATTTGAGTATATCCAGGCAGTTTTTTAAAACCACTATATCCTAGTTCATCTTTCAGTTGAGAAAGAACCTCTTCTTCGCAGTCGTGATTATTCATGTAAACAACCAGATCATCAGAATCAATATAATTTCTATCGCAAAAACTGCTAATAGCTTTCTGATCAGGAATCAGCGCATGAATGCGAGACAATTTGGCAACTTCTAGTAGCTTCGCAGTGAGCTGATAGTAATCATAAGAGACAAAGAGCCCCGTTGAACCCGCGTACTTCTCTACTGCGGCTTCATTGTCAGCAGATTTCGGATATAAATACAAAGCATTAGAAGAAAAGAAAACAGAATCTGCAGCAATAATTGCGCAAACAAATACAACAGAAACTAAAATAGTGCCCCGAAAATTGAAATCAGTATTATTTCTATAGCGAATTTGCAAATATCTAAATAGATACAAGAACATTCCAAATCCAAATAACAGTAATCCTGGATATGCCAAGCATATGTATCTTGACGAAGTAAAAGGAGATACATAGCAAGCTGTGACGTAAAAAACAAGGGATGAAATAAACAATAAAACTATATAAATCGACTCAGGATGCTCACGATTAATTTTTTTATTCCATAGCAAGTAGAAACAAAGGGCAATTGACAAACAGAAGCAGGCAATCAAAAGAAGCCTTGATCCGAAGAATAAATCAACGGACGACGACCCTAGAAATTGCCAAATTCGTCTAAGCAATACCATTACCCCTGATTGCGATGAGGCCGATTCGACATAGTGATTCCCAAACATGTTGCTTAATGCTGGAGGAAATATGATAAATGACAGACAAACCGATAAGACAATCGTGACTCCATATTTTAAGGAGAACCTCCACCCTTTTCTTGCCCAAAAATAAATAGTAAAAAAACAGGAAACAAAAAAGAGATAAATATAGAAATAGAAATGAGTTAAAAACCCCAATAAAGAAATAACAAATAGGCGGAAATAAACCGATCGATTGGCGAAGGAAGCATTAAACATATCGAATAACGCATCAAGAAATGCTAGGGCAAGTGTCACCAATAACAGATACATTCGAATGTAGGTCACTAGATTTAACGCTATGGGACAGAAAGCCCAAAGAGCCATTAAAATTAGGGCGACTGGCTTACTCTGAAACACTTTGTAAGAAAGCTTAAATAAAAATACTAAGCTGAGTGAATAGAAACATAGATTAGGAACCAAGCCAAACCATTTGCTAAATTCATTCGGAAACAGTGAGCAAACGGTATGAATAATGAAAAAATAGAGAGGAGGATGTGCGTCATTACTCAGATTATATAAAACCGAATCAAACCGAAACACATGCCCTGTATCAACTGTCAAATAAGACTGAATGAACGTAGGATCCATCCAGTTGGCATCCATATTGTTTTCCCAAAAAATATGTGGAAAATAAAAACTATTCGAGAGACCGAAAGTCCACAGCTCGTCAACATGAAACCCTGTTTTCAAATTGCAATAATAAATTGCGACTAATAACGCAGCCACAAACATTACAGCAAATAAAACGCCATAAAACTTGCATCGTTTTGCACATGAATTCATAAACGAGTCCCTATAATTAATTAGTAGCTAAACTAAAGGAGTTTACGAAAAATCATAAACTCCTTCAAGATTAAACTAATACAGTTGGACTAAACCACTGAATTACTGCAATAGCGGATAGATGATAGACTTGCATCACTTACTATTTATCAACCAACTTAACCTCAATCGCTTCCATATGTAGGGCCTCTCCAGTTGTACCTGCGCACTCGCCCGATTTAACCCAATCGAGCCAACCCTTACCCTGCACATGCGCCCTATAGACAACGTCATAATGCTTGGCGAGATCACCCGTCAGCTTAACTTCAACAGCCTCTATGGATAGAGACTTTCCCGTAGTGCCAGCAGCTTTGCCGTTCTTGACCCACTCTTGCCAGCCGATATTCTGAACATGAGCTCGATATTCGATGTTACCGGAATACCCGAGTTCGGGCTTGCTAATAGCCAACGCCTCAACAGCAAGATTTCGACCAGTTGTGCCCGCCGTCATGCCCTCATAAACAGGTTCCTGCCAACCAAGATTTGAAACATGAGCCTTTATTGAAAAAGTTTTCTGAATAGAGGGCTGACTCGTATCCCCTGGTGCAGGCGAACCCTTTTCAACCAAAACGACCTGGTATGCCTCGAGCCTCAAGCCAAACCCAGTCGTTCCGGCAACTTGATCATTGCAGGCCCAGCCAAGCCAGCCCTTGTCCTGAACATGAGCGCGATAGTAAACGTCATAACGATTGGCCATCTCACCAGTAAGTCGAATTTGGATAGCCTGGACAGACTTGCTCTGACCAGTAGTACCGGAGACTTCTCCCTCTTTCACATAGTCTTGCCAACCGTAATCGGAAACATGCGTCCTGTACTCCAAGCTGCCATCGTAGGGAGCATTCTGCAGATTGAGAGTTATAGCCTCGACAGCTTTGGACTGACCAACGGTGCCAGAAACATTTCCGCCCTTGGAAGCCGACTGCCAACCGTCATTCGAAACATGCGAAGTTGCCAAAACATCAAGCGAGCCTCGTGACACCTTGACGACGTCGTAGCCCGACTCGTCCTTCTTGAAATAAGTCAGAGCGCCGCTATTGTGCGAATAAATAGCAAAGTCGTAATTTGCCGAAGCAAGGATGGAATCCGAAAATTCTACGAGATAGCAAGAGTCACCCTGCTTGCAAAGGGATCTGATTGCAGCATCCGTGTCTTCGGTAACCGGAGAAGCAAACCAATCCATAATCGAATAATCGATAACGGCACCCGGCTTCAAGGCCTCGGCCTTCGTTGAATTCCAAAGTCCACCAGCAGCATCGGCGCTGGCCGAGTTATACGTACTAGACCCATATCCAGACAGACCGATCTCCGGATTAAAGAAGAGAATCAGCTCTGCAGCAACGGAAGAATCGACATCGGTAATGCTCAGACGGTCAAGCTGTTCCTGCTTTTGGGGATACATGCCCGTCGGCGTGTTTGGATGCCCCTTGTAATAATACAAATAGTCATCGCCATAGATAACCTCGGTCAAGTTGGCATAGTCGTCAAAATTCTGCTCGTAAGTAACATACGTTCCAAGCAGCATCATTACCTTTTTGCCCTGCTGAGTAGCCGCATCAAAATAACCATCGTTAAAGTTGTACAGAGCCTTAAACGCTTGGACCGTGTACTCTCCCCTATTCTGCAGGCTCGTAAGCATGCTCGAAACGTTCATCTTCTTAACGTTAGGATCGGATGCGATCTTATTCGCAAAGGCATTATCGTCACCGCTCGTAAACAGATTCGTTCGAGTCATCCACCACTGAGTGCCGGGCTCAATACTCAGCACGGCATACATAGAATCCCAGTGATCGTGATAATCGCTATACGACATTGAGACTTCACCGGTTTCGTATTCCTTATTCTTGGCAGCGTTCCATAAAGCAATCAGCTCCGCTTGCTTAGAATCTGGATCCTTAACATCGAAAGCCTCGTTGGTAAAAACATACGTGGCAGATCCATCCGACAACAGCCGAATGGAGTATTGGCCAGTGGGAATCTTATTGGCGTAAATCATCCTATGAATCAACGAACAGGTGATGTCATTGATATACAGATTGAACTTTGCCTTGGGGTTGATTTTATAGAGAGCAGCGACATAATCCGCGAACGCCTGATAGCTCGAACTAGAAGCATTTTCCTCATGAGTCAGATACGGAAGACCATACATCCCGGATGGAAGCGAGTTCCAGTTATAGGCACCTGGACGATCGAGCATTACGATCGACGGAATGGCCGTTCCAGCAGAAGAGGTGCTGATATCCCAGAAAGATAGCGAATAGAGAACAACGGGGAAAGAAGCACTCAAAGGGGCAAGGTTGTACTCGCTCGCAGAAATGCCAATTGACTGATGGTCCTCATGAACGATGTTTCCGTTCTTCAAATACTGCAACGTAACGTCAAACGGACCATAATCGCTAAAGTCAATTTCACTGGAGCTAGAGCCCAGGTCTCCGAATGCAATCGTGCTGGAAACAGATCGGGTAACCTTCCCTCCATACGACATGAAGCCAGACACCTTTACCGAATCGGCAATACCGAGTCGTTTTATATCCTCGACCTGCGGAATATTCAGGGTTACTTTAGTCGTCTCCCCAACCTGAGAAAGAGAGCAATTAAAGACATACGGGACATAGGCTCCAGCAGTATCGCCGGGCGCCGCTTCGCCCTTCTTTACAATGACGATCTGTATTGCTTCAACGGCATAAGACCAACCGGTGGTTCCCGCAGTCGACCCATTTGAGGCCCATCCAAGCCAACCGAAATTAGAAGCATGAACGCGATAATACAGGTCATAAGAAGTTGCTCTTTCACCCGTCAGCTTGAGCTCGACGGCTTCAATCTGAAGGCCCTTTCCCGTTGTGCCGGAGACGGCTCCATTAGAAACCCAATCCTGCCAGCCTTCATTTTGAACATGAGAGCGGTATTCGATACCAAGGTCTTCTGAATTAGGGAGAGTAACCCTGAGCGCCTCAAGCCTACGAGACTGGCCCGTTGTGCCAGAGGTCGAACCATTCGATGTAAACGTCGACTCCCAGCCAATGCCTGAAATGTGAGATTTATAGCTGACGTCCGGGGCCGCCTCTTTGGGCTCCACGGCAACATCAATCGAAGGCGCCGTTTCATCGGCTGCAGCAGCAGTTTGATCCGA
Source organism: uncultured Collinsella sp. (assembly GCA_902478995.1). Lineage (GTDB taxonomy): Bacteria > Actinomycetota > Coriobacteriia > Coriobacteriales > Coriobacteriaceae > Collinsella. Next base: position 8,974 of record CABSNF010000016.1, on the reverse strand, counting down.
GGAGTCGGATTGTGTCTCTGGAACGGATTCATATTCGTTGGCACCAATATCTTGATCCGCCCAACAAGCCAAAGGGCTCAAAAGCAGCATCGACATGAAGCAGGAAATCAGAACAACAAATGCTCTAAATTGCCTTTTCAAGAGAATCGCCTCCTAGATAGACAGCCGTCAATAACCATACTATCGGGAGTTAGCTTCATTAAGGCCACCAATTAGGTGAACGAAGAAATAGAAGCCCCATCCGAAGGCAAGGGCCCTTTCCGTTGCCAAGTCAACGGCAACAGGAAAGGGCCCCCTAACAAACTCTCGGCGTTTACAGGAATAACTAGTAGATTACCACCTTGGTAGCACGAGGCACGTTATCCCAAATCCATTTAGCGCGATCGATGGGCAAACGCACGCAGCCTTGTGAAATATGCATTCCCATCCGGCTGTCCATGGGATTAAAAGTTCCCTGGTAATACGGTATTGAATGGAACAGGTAGTCCCCGTAAAACTGCGTATAGTAGTAGCAAGTATACCCATGTCCAAACGAGTAGCCCTTGCCGGTGACGGTATACTCACCCGTAGGCGTTGGAGTACTAGGGGCGCCGGCAGAGCAAGTCCAGTATTGAGCATAACTCCACGACCCGCGCTGTCCACGAAAAACTCCAAGGCGGCATGCTTGCCTGTCAACCATAATGAGCCAGTTTGTATTGCTCGAATATCTATTAGCCCGATTAAGCATGGCCATCATGTCGGCAGGCAGCAAAGGCTGATCGGTATACGGACGCCCAGTTGAACCGGGAGCTCCAGCACCCTTAGGCACAATCGTCACTTGAACCGACTCGATCCTATATCCAATCTTGGATGTGCCCGCAGGTTGCCCATTAGAAGTCCAATCGAGCCATCCAAAGTCTTGGCAATATGCCCGATACCAGACATCAAAGTAGTTCGATAAGCCACCGGTCAGCCTAATCTCAATAGCCTCGATACGCTTTGCGCGGCTTACCGTTCCAGCGATATCCCCGTTGGAAGTCCAGCTTTGCCAACCGACATCCTGCACATGGGCGGAGTACTCTATACCGCCCGATACGCTAGTGGAGACATTTAGCTTCAGAGCCTCAATCGCAAGTGCCCTACCGGTCGTGCCCGCAACATCGCCGTTGCCAACCGGATTCATCCAACCAAGCGTGGCGACATGCGCCTGGAGCGTTAGGGCTGGTGCCGTGATAAACGCGGGCGCAGACGACGCGCCTGGATCCCCGCCTTTCGCAACAAGTTCAATTTGGACAGCTTCTATCTGGATATTAAGCCCGGTAGTTCCAGCGGAATCGCCGTTTTTTGCCCAACCCAACCAACCATAGCCCGCCGAATGAACTCGATAGTAAATGTCATACTGATTCGCGAGGGAACCATTTAAGCGCAGCTCAAGAGCCTGAATGGCCAATCCTTGTCCAACGGTCCCAATATAACCGGAAGATCGCCATTCCTGCCAACCAATATTGGCAACATGTGCTCTTGCCTCAATTTGAGAATCGTCATCCACACCGGACAACGACACATTCAAAGCTTGAAGAGAAAGCGATTGTCCCGTTGTGCCGGTTACCTGCCCATCAAATACAGAAGGAGACCACCCACGGTTAGCCGAATGAGCCTGATATACAACGTGAGCGCAATCGGCGGAAGTATCGGAAACAAATGCTCCGTCCGTTATTCCGGGAGCGCCGCCGCCTTTACTGACAATCCTTACTTCGACAGTCTTAAGGAATGAACCCGATATCGTTGCCCCTGCATCCGCGCCATTGCATGCCCAACCAAGCCATCCTTTTTTGGAGTCAAAGCAGCGATACCAAATGTCATAGGCATTAGACAAATCTCCAGTAAGAGCCAATCTCACCGCCTTTAGAACACGCCCATCGTTTTTAGAGTTAAGCGCAGCACCGTCAGAAACAGCACCGCTCCATCCGCCAAATTCAAAAAAGCCGGAATAGTCAATTGAGCCTAAAATCTCTTGATTATCAAACGAAATGGAGAGCGAGGTTAAAGGTTCAGAGCCGTTCTCGGAGCCCAATAGGATTGATTTGCCTTGTACGGAGCCCAGGCTTTTACCGTTAAGACCAAGCGAGCTCCCGCTTAGAACATCCGTAGCTCCAATGAAATGGTTCAACGTATCGCCGGGAGCAGAGCCGCTTTTTTCGACCAATAAAATCTGAACACCCTGAATGGCGGCACCCTTCCCCACCGAGCCCGCAGGAGACCCGTTAGACGTCCAGCCCAGCCATCCGCCCAATTTGGAAGCATACACACAGTACCAAATGCCATAAGTTGCAGATATCTCGCCGTTCAGCTTAAACTGAACGGCCTCAATGGACCGAGACTGCCCGGTCGTGCCAACAGCACCTGAAGACCAGCTTTGCCAACCGACACCAGACACATGTGCGCGAGAGGAAATGGAGCCTCCGCGGCGATACCAATTAACGCTAAGCGACAGCGCCTCAATTGCATTTCTTGAGTCAATAACCCCCGATGTCTTTCCGTCCGCGACAGCGCCCATCCATCCAACATTAGAGACATGAGATCGATAGGAAACGGTAGGCGGTTCCTGAGAATGATCCCTAAAGGCATCGCCTCGCGTTGGCGCATCTTGAGCATTTTTTGGAAGCACCTTAATCTGAATAGCTTCGATCTGACAAGCATAGCCCTGCGTTCCAGCAGGCTCACCATTTGAGGCCCAGCCAAGCCAACCAACATTTGCAGAATGAACGCGATACCAAATGTCATACGAATCAGAAAGACCGCCCGACAAAGATAGCTTGATCGCCTCGATGGCTCGCGACTGTCCAACTGTTCCAGATGTCTGCCCGTTACCCACCGGCTGAGACTCCCAGCCGATCCCGGAAATGTGAGATTGGACCGAAATGCTATCATTCCCCAGCGGGGTGCCATCCTGTGAAAGCAAATTAATCTTGAGGGCTTCGACGCGCTTAGCACGGCCTGTAGTGCCCGCCGTCATTCCATTTGAAACGAGAGCTTGCCAGCCAATATCCTGTACATGAGTCTGGTATGAAACAGAGCCAAACACAGTGGATGCATCATTTTCGGGTTTCGCCGAATCAGTTGCATTGGAGGCAGGCTCGCTAGAAACGGATGAGGGAGAATCGTTGTCTGACACAGTCGGCTGCTCGACTTCAACCCCCTGCTGTTCGTCATTTAAGACAAAGCTCTCGTCTTCCAAGCTGCTGGCAGAACTATCGATATAATCAGTGGATTCCGGTTGCACAGGTAAAGAATCAGCCCAGACGGAAAGGGGCGTCAGAAGACACTGAAGGATCAGTAATGGCGTCATTGCCGTTGCTAGCAGTCGTTGCGTCTTTTTCATTCGACTCCCCCATCAATCGACCATCTTTAGCATCATTATTTATCGTTTCGGCAATTGCTTAAATACCGAAAACGCGAATGGCACTCAAATAGAAACGAACGGACCGTTGCAAAACGATCCGTTCGTTTTAATCAGAGTATCTGCCAGAACCTGTGTGAAGACATGACCTTCGATCAACTATGCAAGCGGCACGTTGTCATACCAACCCCATTTTGGCTTATATGAGGTGGAATAATAATTCAACCAGTACGCCATATCGAGCGTCCTGATCCGACCGACATTATCCATAACCTGGTTATTACCGATGTAGAGACAAACGTGACCGTAAATGCTGCCCATGCGTGTATGCGTATGCGAAGGAACGGCAATGACCATTCCGACTTTCAAATGAGAATAATCGGTATATTTACAGTAATCCCAGTAGTAATCGCAGGCATCTGTATGGACATTCCTAAATCCGGCACGCTCATAAATGTCTGCAATCCACTCAGAGCACAAACCAGGACCAGGAGACGGCACCTGTCGGGCAAGATCTACAATTTTCTTCTGCATGGGATTTGCAAACGCGGTTGGTTCCCCAAGCAAACACGGCGAAACGGTGCTCCCGGGGGCATTGGCGCCCTTCCTCGTAAGTCGAACTTGGATAGCTTGGACATGGGCCCCATAGCCAGTACTACCGGCAACGGAGCCATTTTTAGTCCAACCAAGCCAGCCGACGTTATCGACATGGACCCTGTACCAAACATCAAAATAGGTTGCCAAGTCACCAGAAAGAGAAATTTTAATAGCCTCAACCGAATTGGATTCAGCGGTAGACGAAAGCTGCACTCCGTTTGACTTACCAGACGTCCAGCCCACATTCGAAAGATGCAGTTGATAATTAATCCCGCCGGCAACAGATGAAGTAGTTTTAGCTGAAAACCCGGTGATGGGAATTCCCTGACCGGTTGTACCGGACACCTCTCCAGCGGGGACAGAATTCTGCCAAGCACCTTTCACCTGAGAGGAATACGTCACCGTAGGTAATTCAAGATGGGAATACCCCAATGTATCAGGATGGGAGGTGCCCTTCTTAATGAGCTTAATCTGAATAGCTTCGAGAGAACACGACATACCGGTGGTGCCGGCCTCCTCGCCGTCCTTGGCCCAGGCCATCCAGCCGATGTTGGAGGCGTGGACGCGGTAGTAGACGTCGTAGCCCTTCGCGAGGGAGCCCGTGAGCCTCAGGCGCACGGCCTCGACGGCGCGTCCCTGGCCGGTGGTTCCGCCCTCGGAGGCCGAGGGGGTGTCCCAGCCCTGCCAGCCGATGCCAGAGACGTGGGCGTCGATCTGGACGGAAGAGCCGTCCGAGTAGTCGGAGCTGTCGAGCGAGAGCTTGAGGTCCTCGAGGGCGAGGCCGCGGCCGGTGGTGCCGGCGGTCGCGCCGTCCGAGACGGCGCCCTGCCAGCCCACGTTGGAGACGTGGGCCCGATAGGTCAGGGACATGGGCTTCTTCTTGAAGGCGTAGTCGACGTTGGCGCCGTCGGAAGAGGGGGCGGCGTCGCCCTTCTTGACGAGCCTGATCTGGACGGCCTCGACGCTCCTGCCGAAGCCCGTGGTGCCGGCCTCCTCGCCGTCCTTGGCCCAGGCCATCCAGCCGATGTTGGAGGCGTGGACGCGGTAGTAGACGTCGTAGCCCTTCGCGAGGGAGCCCGTGAGCCTCAGGCGCACGGCCTCGACGGCGCGTCCCTGGCCGGTGGTTCCGCCCTCGGAGGCCGAGGGGGTGTCCCAGCCCTGCCAGCCGATGCCACTTACATTGGCGTTAATTTGCACAGAGCCATCTTCAACGGGATTCAAGATGCTGACTTTAAGATCCTCCACTGATTTAGATTGCCCCGTTGTGCCAGCCGTAGATCCGTCGCGCTTACTGCTCATCCAGCCAATATTCGAGACATGCGCCTCATACTGAATATGCATCTTGCTGTCATCTACGTTCAGAAGAGAACCGTTGAAGCAGTAGTTCATGTCACAACGTCCGTTAACGCCCGGGACATTGCCGCTGTTTGAATACTGCCAGAAACTGTAGCTGCCAGCATAATCGCAACGCCAATTATATTGAGCGACCCAATGGTCATAACCGCTCAGAGACGGACTATCCAAGTAGTTGTTGAGCCAGTTAAGGTTCGCATAGATACCCGACTTAAAGCCAACGGCCTCCATACGGTTGCAAAAAGCCTGCGCAATCTGAGCGAGCTTATCTTTGCTGAAATTCGGATCCTGCAAGATATAGTTATCCTCAAGATCGTAATAAACGGGAAGCGACGGATGATGGCCACCGAGCCAAGCAAGCGTTCGATCGGCTTCTTTATTTGCATCCGCAACAGATCGAGCATAGGAGTAGTAGTAGACGCCATAAGGAATACTGAGGCGCTCACATTCAGCAGCGTTCCTTTCAAAGGAATCGTCAGGCTTTCCATAAACAGGCCCAACCCTGAGGATGGCAAAATCAATCCCTGCGGCCTTAACCATATCCCAATCAACGGTCCCCTGGTAATTACTGACGTCAATACCGCGCGCAATAGCACCATTGGGCAAAGGATCGTCAGTTAAAGACTGCGCATCGATGTCGCCATTGTCAGAATCGATAAGCACGCCGTTTTCGAAACGCCAAGAGTTCGGTTCCAAAGAGTCCGTTTCGCAGGAATTCATCTCAGTGGAATCATCGGCTGGGACCTCACCGTTTGACTCGTCAACACCAGACTCTTCGACGCCAATGCTAAGTTGCTCGCCCGAATCAGAATCTGTTTCCCCATCAGGACGAGCAGCATTTGCGTCGTCACCATACCATTCGGTTACACCCTGAGAATCCGAAGCATCGTCCTGCGTTCCCTGAGAACTTGTACCTTGAGATTCGCACTCGTTCGATGTTTGCGAGACCGACTGCGAAGCAGCGGCGGCCTGGACCGACAGCGCATACGCACTGTAAGGCTGGATGATTTGAGACCAGCCCATTAATAGCGTACAAGCCAAAGCAGCAGACGCTTTGAGACGTTTCATGTATATCCCCCGAGACATTGGTCACATGTAAAGACACGAATGGTTGCTATATTACCACACTTCCATACAGACATTTAAAGCTTAGAAAAGCACCAGTCAGCATGCAGTCAAAAAGAGGCGCTCCTGCAACGGAGCGCCTCAACAGACTCTATGCGAAAGGCCTAGCGGCACCGATTACCCGACCTGGAGCATTGACCGAACGCTCGGTCACACCGATCCCCGGCCACGAATCGATAATTCGACCGTTTCCGATATAGATTCCAATATGGCCCTGGTAGTAGACCACATCTCCCCTCTGCAAAGCAGAGGTGCTAACCGGCATAAACGTGTTGTTGCGATACCAGTTCATGGAGTTGTAGGTTTGCTCGGGCAGCCAACGATGGTTATAGGGGTTATACCAACCCATATCCATGCCTGTCGCATACAGACATTGCAGTACCAAGCCCGAGCAATCAACCGCATCCCCCGGCCAAGAAGACCAAGGCTCAATATAACGCGTCCCAATATATTCCCGAGCACGCTGGACGAACGCATTGATGCAATCCTGTCTTGAAGCGTTATAAGGAATTCGAGAAGGCGAGACATACGTGAAATAACCGGTGCAATACGAAGGAAGCTGTACGCTATTGCAACTAACCTTTGGATAAGATCCCGGAGTCTGATACCCCATATAACGATAGGTCTCAAAATACGAATCAGACGTAGAGCCTGGTGCAGAAGCGCCCTTGGGGACAATCTTTACCTGTAAAGCCTGAACAGGAATGCCAAGCTTCGTGGTGCCCGCCGGTGATCCATTTTTAGTCCAGCCAAGCCATCCGTAATTTGACACATGGACGCGATACCAGACATCAAAGTAATTCGAAACGTCGCCAGTCAAGTTAATCTTCACGGCTTGGATTTGTTGTCCCTGTCCAACGGTTCCCGCCGTGGCCCCATCTGAGACAGCAGATTGCCAGCCGATATTGGATACGTGGGCGGAATACGAAATGCCACCGTTCATGGAGATTTCGGAAAGCGAAAGCTGCATGGCCTCCATCGCACGGTTCTGTCCAACTGTTCCGGCAACACCGCCATTGCCGACAGGCGCTTGCCAGCCAAGACCGGAGCAATTCGCCTTTGCAGATAGCTCGGGAAGCTGGATCAACGCAGCATGGTCTTGAATGGGAGCGTCGGACGAACCCTTGGCAATCAACTTAATTTGAATTGCCTCGGCTTGCTTAGACAGCCCGACGGTGCCGGCTACAGCGTCATTTTTAGCCCAGCCAAGCCAGCCATAATCCGCCGCATGGATACGGTAGTAAATATCGTATTTTGAAGCGTCTTTGCCGGTAAGTCTTAATTTGACCGCCTGAATTGCGAGACCCTTGCCAACAGTGCCAGCATAGGAAGCACCCGAGACATATGGCTGCCAACCGATATTCGCAACATGTGTCGACACTTCAACTGAGGCATCAATGCCTTGCGTTGCGACATACAATGCCTGCAGAGAACGAGACATGCCCGTCTGGCCCGCAATCTCACCATTGCCAACGGGAGTCAACCAGCCCGCAGAAGCAACGTGCGCCTGAGATACAAGACCGATTCCAGACGTTTCGATAAACGCATTGGCAGTGGAGCCAGGCGAAGGCTGACCCTTACTTACGAGTGTAATTTCAATGCCGCACAAACCAGAAGAACCACCAGAAACGCCACATGCCTGACCATTTGACGTCCAGTCTGTCCAACCATTACCGGAATCGCATACTCGATACCAAATGTCGTAATTAGTAGCGAGCTGGCCGCTCAGCGACAACTTAATCGCCTTAACAGGAGCTCCTGATACCGCTTTGGCAGCACCGCCATCCGTTGACGAAGCGCCCCAGCCTGAATACCCATCCATAACGGAATAAGAAATAGACCCGCTATCAGTTTGACCGGCAACGCTCAGGGCAATAGAGTTCAGCAGTTTAGCGCCCTTGCCTCCGATTGTGGCCTTTTGACCAGAAGAGGAGCCAAGGCTCTCCCCGGAAACGGCCAATCCGGAAACCGTAACAGCATCTAGATCCCCAATAAAAACCTTGGTCGTAGAGCCGGGCGCCGCTCCACCTTTCTCCACGAGAACCACTTTGACCGCTTCGATAGCCCTGCCCTTACCGGCAGAACCAGCGGCAGCACCATTGCAGGCCCAATCGAGCCATCCTATACCCGAGACATGAGCACAGTACCAAATGTCATATTTATCGGCAGCCTCGCCGGTCAAGCGAATCTGGACGGCCTCAAGGCGCTGAGACTTTCCAGTCGTACCGCAGAGCCCTTTAGACCACTGCTGCCAGCCAACATTCGAGACATGGCCACGAAGCTCAATAGAACCCGAGTGACCATACCAGTCAAGCTGGGCTTCAAGAGCTTCCATGGAAAGGCCCCTACCAGTTGTCCCCGCAACAGATCCGCCGCCTACGGGAGACATCCAGCCAATATTCGATGTATGCGAGCGAACGGAAATCGAAGCGGGATCATCGCTACGGTTCTTAAAAGGACAGGTAGTGTCGCCCGGGGCGGGGTCGCCCTTGGGCAGGACCGCGACCTGGACGGCCTGGA
>CABSNF010000015.1 GCA_902478995.1 uncultured Collinsella sp. | reverse complement strand
CACGAGCGGGGGCTCCTGTCTTTTTAGTGCCCTCGGATTGGGTCATAGTGTCTGTCGGTACCAAAATATCGGCGTTGCCTTGATCCAAACCTACCAAAAGGGGGACAAGTTAATTTTGGTCGGTTTTATCTGGGCAAACGTGGCCGTCTATCGCAATGTAGTCGTTGGGAACGTTCTTGTTTGACTAGTCGTTTAAGAACATCCCCAACGACTACATAGCATGAGAGTGGATAATCTCCCGGTTTGAGTCTGCATTCGAGCTCAAAGTGGGAGATTATCCACTCTCATTTGCTATGCGTCCGAAAATCCACGCTCGTTTGATTTCTGCCTACATTTGGAGGAAGAGCTCGTGGAGGCGCGTGTCGTCGTCGAGCTCGGGGTGAAAGGTAACGCCGAGCTGGTTGCCCTGACGGGCGGCGACGATGCGCCCGTCGACTTTCGCTAAGGCCTTGGCGTCGCCGTGCACCTCGACGATGCGGGGCGCACGAATAAATGTTAATGGCACTTCACCGTCGATGCCGTCTACCTGCCCCTTGGTGTGAAAGCTGCCGAGCTGTCTGCCATAGGCATTACGCTCAACGAGTACATCCATGGTGGCCAGGCGCGGCGTCCCCTTATCGTCGTGGGCGGCAAGGTCGCGCGCCAGCAGAATCAAGCCGGCGCAAGTTCCCAATACAGGCATGCCTTCAACAATGCGGGTGCGAAGCCCCTCGAGCATACCGAGTTCGGCAAGTAGCTTGCCCTGAACGGTGGACTCGCCGCCGGGAAGGACCAGGCGGTCAAAGTTCTGCTGCAAATCGGCCGCCTGCCTCAGCTCAATACAGTGTGCGCCCAGCTCGGATAGTCTTGCCTCGTGCTCGGCAAAAGCGCCTTGGACCGCCAGCACGGCGACCGTCTGGTCTACATAATCGCTCATATGCGACCCTTTCTGCCGGACTAGCGCCCGCGCTCCTCCATGATAATCTCGATCTCGTCGGCGTTGATGCCCACCATGGCCTCGCCCAGGTCCTCCGAAAGCTCGGCAATGAGCTTGGCGTCGGTGAAGTTTGCCACAGCCTTAACGATGGCGGCGGCGCGCTTGGCGGGGTCGCCACTCTTAAAGATGCCCGAGCCGACAAAGACACCCTCGGCGCCCAGCTGCATCATCAGCGCGGCGTCGGCGGGGGTCGCTACGCCGCCGGCGGCAAAGTTCACCACGGGAAGCTTGCCCGTGGCATGAACCTCGCGTACCAGCTCGACCGGAACCTGCAGTTGCTTGGCTGCCTCAAAGAGCTCATCATTGCGCAGGGCGACAACGTCGAAGATCTGCTTTTGGATCTTACGCATGTGGCGTACGGCTTGGACGACGTCGCCCGTGCCCGGCTCGCCCTTGGTACGAATCATCGTGGCGCCCTCGGCAACGCGGCGCAGTGCCTCGCCCAGATCGCGGGCGCCGCAGACAAACGGCACGTCAAACTGGGTCTTATCGATGTGATAGACGTCATCGGCGGGGGAGAGAACCTCGGACTCGTCGATGTAATCGATCTCGATGGCCTGCAGGACCTGCGCCTCGACAATGTGGCCGATGCGGCACTTGGCCATAACGGGGATGGAGACTGCCTCTTGGATGCCCTTGATCATCTTGGGGTCGCTCATGCGCGAGACGCCGCCTGCGGCGCGGATGTCGGCCGGAATGCGCTCGAGTGCCATGACGGCGCAGGCGCCCGCCTCCTCGGCGATGCGTGCCTGCTCGGGCGTGGTGACGTCCATGATGACGCCGCCCTTGAGCATCTGCGCGAGCTCGCGATTGAGTTTGACGCGATCGGCCTTGCTGGTCTGTTCTACCATGGTTGCTCCCTTGGTTGGCATGTGCATTGTTTGACGGAACATCCTATCGGGGAGCTGGGTATGGCGAAATACTCAGTTTTCGAGATAATTACAAGGTCAGACTAATACCAGATTGAACAGCGCGATAAGGTCAGGTGGCAAACACATGCTTGACTACAATTTGGAAAAACGCGGCGAAGCATCGCTCTATGAGTATGTTTACCAGCAAATTCGAGATGATATCGTAGCTGGACGCATTGCGGCGGGGGAACATCTTCCGTCTAAGCGCGCCTTTGCCAGTCATCTGGGAATCAGTGTCATTACCATCGAGAATGCATATAACCAGTTACTTGCCGAGGGCTATATTTGCTCAATGCCGCGTCGGGGCTACTACGCTTGCGAGCTTCCGGATGCACCGGTTTTGCCTTCGGCTGCGGAGGGCATCGACCGAGATGCCGTCTCCGCGGGCCCCAGCGCACATGATATCAACGGACAGGTCGAGCGATTTGATGCGCTTTCTCCTTCCGCTTTGGAGGCGGCGCGGCTTTGGCAAAGCGCGCTGCGGGCGACGCTGGCATCCGAAGACGAACGCGAAATCTTTTCGACTGCGCCGGCACAGGGCACCGCTCGGCTACGACGCGCAATTGCTCACCACCTGCGCGGGACAAGGGGTATGAATGTCGACCCCGACAACATTGTTATCGGTGCGGGCGCCCAGCTGCTCGATACCATGTTGGTTCAGTTGCTTGGAGCCGACAAGGTGTATGCCGTTGAGGATCCGGGCTATTTGCGCCTGACGCGCATCTATCAGGCCATGGGCTGCAAAGTTCGACATATCCCGTTGGATGATGAGGGCGTGGTCTTGAGCACTCTGCAGAAAAGCGGGACCGATGTCCTTCATCTGATGCCGTCCCATCAGTATCCGACCGGCCTTGTGACGAGCATTGCGCGTCGCTACGCGCTGCTCAGCTGGGCCGCCGAGCGACCGGGTCGGTATCTCATCGAAGATGACTTTGATTGTGAGTTTCGCCTTGCCGGCAAACCGATTCCCGCGCTCGCGTCAATCGATGCCGCCCAGTCGGTTATCTACACCAACACGTTTTCGAAGAGCCTGTCATCGGCGTTGCGTCTAGCGTACATGGTGCTGCCCGACGAGCTAATGGAGCGGTTTAGGCGCAACCTTGGTTTTTACGCCTCGTCGGTGAGTTCTGTTGACCAGGTCGCTTTGGCTCGTTTGCTGGAATCGGGTGATTACGAGCGACATGTGAACCGCGTGCGCGTTCGTGCTCGCGAGGCGCGTGATGGCCTGGCGGCGCTTGTGCGGAAAGCGTTTCCGGCAGGGGAGGTTTCGATCGAGCATGCGGACGCGGGCCTTTACTGCACCGTTGCCCTGTCCGAGGACGGAGCGGGGAAGAGTTTCGCGAAGGCTCTTGCTGACGCTCGTATTTCCTATGTCAACATCGCCGATTGCCTGTGGACGGGTGATCGGGCATCGACTAAGAACGCTCCATCTCGCGTCCTCATACAATACGACGACCTGAGCCCTCAGTCGCTCATCGCTCTTCAAGAGCAGCTGCAATAAGCCCACGAAAAAGGCCCGAACCATGCGGTCCGGGCCTCATCGAGCTAGAGGTTATGTCTCAGGCGGTTGGCTTAGCCAAAGTAGCGCTTGAGCAGGCCGGCGAAAGCCTTGCCGTGGCGGGCCTCGTCGCGAGCCATCTCGTGCACGGTGTCATGGATGGCATCGAGGCCAGCGGCCTTGGCGCGCTTAGCAAGATCGGTCTTGCCGGCGGTGGCGCCGTTCTCGGCCTCAACGCGCATCTCGAGGTTCTTCTTGGTGGAGTCGGTCACGACCTCGCCCAGGAGCTCAGCGAACTTGGCGGCATGCTCCGCCTCCTCGTGGGCAGCCTTCTCCCAGTACAGGCCGATCTCGGGATAGCCCTCGCGATGAGCGACACGAGCCATGGCCAGGTACATACCGACCTCAGAGCACTCGCCCTCAAAGTTAGCGCGCAGGTCGGCAACGATGTCCTCGGAGACGCCCTCCATCTTGGCGACGCCCACGACGTGCTCGGCAGCCCACTCGAGCTGGCCCTCCTCCTGCTTCAGGAAACGAGAACCGGGAACGCCGCACTGGGGGCACTTAAAATCCTCGGGCAGCTGGTCGCCGTCGAACTCTTCCACATAACCGCAAACGGGGCAAACAAACTTCATGATTCGATCCTTTCGATCGATGGCGATTGCGCGCTCGTCCGGTCCCGTAAGGGCCCTCTCCGGACGTGCGTCTTGACGAGTTCTATTATCCATAAATGCGACCAAATGTGAAGCCTATTAGGAATGATTTTTAATAAAACAATTTTGAGATATGAAGATGTTGATTGATTAACGATTGGCGGGCCGTCTGCGATCTCCGCTGAGTACAATCGGTCGAGCAAATGTTGACCTATCAACAAATAAGGGAGTTTCCTTTATGCATCTAGCCAGTCGTGCCTGGTGCCGAACATATCAGACGGTTTTTCGCATTGCATTGCCGATCCTGCCCTATACCGAGCCGCGCATTTTGGAGCATGCCGAGGATGTGCCCGCGGTGCTTCAAAAGCGCTCGATCCAGAAGGTCCTTATCGTGACAGACCCTGGTATTGCACGTTTGGGGCTCACGGCATCACTCGAGCGTGCGCTTACGGCTCAGGGGATTGGCGTTACGGTCTATGCCGAAACGCGTATGAACCCCACGGTCTCAAACGTGGAGGAAGCGGCGTCCCTGTATCGAGAGAGCGCCTGCCAGGCCATTATCGGCTTTGGCGGTGGCTCGGCCATGGACTGTGCCAAGGGCGTGGGAGCACGCATCGCGCAGCCAAACAAGCCCATCAACAAGATGCGCGGGCTGCTGCGGATTCATCGTCGCCTGCCGCTGCTCATCGCCGTTCCCACCACGGCAGGCACGGGAAGCGAGGTCACGCTTGCGGCGGTAATTACCGATGATAAGACGCACTACAAGTACCCCATTAACGACTTTGTGCTTATCCCGCGCCTTGCGGTGCACGACCCCGAGTTTACGCGCGGCCTGCCCGCCTCCATTACGGGGCAGACGGGCATGGACGCCCTGACGCATGCTGTCGAGGCCTTTATCGGGCGAAGCACCACGCCCTATACGCGCAAGATGGCGCGACAGGCGGTTCAGCTCATCTACGACAATTTGCTCGAGGCCTATGAGCATGGCGACAACATGCGTGCGCGCCGCAATATGCTTTCGGCGGCGTATAAGGCGGGTGTTGCCTTTACGCGCTCCTATGTTGGATACGTTCATGCCATCGCACACAGCTTGGGCGGGCGTTACGGGATTCCGCACGGCTTGGCTAACGCCATCATCCTGCCGCATATGCTTCGCGCTTATGGTGACGCCGCCGCCCCCAAGCTTGCCGACCTCGCTCGCATGGCGGGCATTGCGTCGGCTACCGCACAGGATGGTCTTGCGGCCGAGGCCTTTATCGATTGGGTCGACCGCATGAACGGGGCCCTGGGAATCCCCAAATATGTCTCAGGTATTCGCCGCTCCGACATTCCTGAAATGGCGGCGCATGCCGATGCCGAGGCCAATCCCCTGTACCCCGTTCCGCTTTTGATGGACCGCTTGGAGCTCGAGCATATGTACGAAGTCGTTGCAGGTGGTATGTTTGAGGGCGAGAACTAGGAGGGTCCATGAGCACCGAGGAAATTGCGCGCATCGTCGGCGATCAGCGCGCCTACTTTAAGACGCACGCCACGTTTGATGTCGATGCTCGACGTCGTGCGCTCGTGAGTTTACGCGATGCGGTACGGGCCCACGAGGCCGATATTGCCCATGCGCTCAAGACCGATTTGGGAAAGCCGCATGACGAGGCCTATATGTGCGAGATCGGCACCTCGCTTTCCGAGATTCGTCATCAGATCGCGCATGTGGCTCGATGGAGTCGTCCACGCCTGCGTCCGTGCGACCTTGCCAACGCCGTGAGTGTGTGCAAAACGCAAGCCGTGCCCTATGGCGTCACGCTCATCATGGCTCCGTGGAACTACCCGTTTTTGCTGACGCTTGAGCCGCTCGCCGGCGCGCTCGCTGCGGGTAACACCGTGGTCATCAAGCCGAGCGCCTATGCTCCGGCATCGAGCGCGGTGCTCAGGCAAATCTGTGAAGAGACATTTGATCCGCGCCTGGTGACGGTTGTCGAGGGCGGGCGCACCGAAAACGAAGCGCTGCTCGACGAGTGCTGGGACAAGGTCTTCTTTACCGGTAGCGTTCCGGTCGGCAAGCTCGTCATGGAGCGCGCAAGTAAAAACCTTACGCCCGTGACGCTTGAGCTGGGCGGTAAGAGTCCCTGCATCGTGGATGCGACGGCAAACTTGAAGGCCGCGGCGCGGCGTATCGCCTTTGGTAAATGGCTCAATGTGGGGCAGACCTGCGTGGCGCCCGACTACCTGCTGGTCGATACGCGCGTGCACGATGAGCTGCTGGGCCTCATCAAGGAGGAGGTTCGTCGCATGTTTGGCGAGCATCCGCTCGATAACGAGGATTACGGGCATATCGTCAACGCCAAGCATTTCGCACGCGTACGCGGGCTGATCGATTCCGATAAGGTCGTGTTTGGAGGTGCCGCGCGCGAGGCTTCGCTCAAGATTGAGCCGACGATTTTGGACGGCGTGTCCCCCGATGACGCCGTGATGCAGGAAGAAATCTTCGGTCCCATCTTGCCGGTGCTGACGTTTGAGAGCTTAGACGAGGCCGAGACGTTTATTACGGATCGTCCGACGCCGCTGGCCCTGTATATCTTTAGCCAGGACCGTACGGTTCAACAGCGCTTTGTGCGCTACGTGCCCTTTGGCGGCGGCTGCGTCAACGACACCATCATGCACTTGGCTACGAGCCATATGGGCTTTGGCGGCATGGGCGCGAGCGGTATGGGGCAGTACCATGGCCGCGAGAGCTTCGATACGTTTAGCCACAAGAAGAGCATCGTGAACAAGGCAACGTGGCTGGACGTGCCATTCCGCTATGCTCCTTACGCAAGCTGGAAGCACAAGTTCGTGCGCATGTTTGTGCATTAGAATCAGATGGTGTAGCGACAAACGGTCGAAAAGGCGCGGGTGGGGCGAATTTGTGTCCGCACGGGCCCGTAAACTTCTCAGTAAGGTTAAGCGCCGGTTTATCCGGCCGTTAGAGGAGCTGCCATGTACGAGCCTTCACGTGTTCTTTTGTCGTTTCATATCGCAGGATTTCAGTATGCCGACGGTGCCTTGGTCCTGGGCGATCTTAAGGTCGGCGATAAGCTGACGCTGTGTGCCGAGCGCGATAATCCCCATGACCCTGAGGCGGTTGCGATCTATTACGGCAACACCAAGCTCGGCTATGTTCCGGGAAACGGGGTCGGCCCGCTATCCGTGATGATGCATTATGGACACGAGGGTGTATTTGAGGCGCGCGTGCAGCAGGTTGCCCCCGAGCGTAGCCCGTGGCACCAGGTGCGCGTTGGCCTCTACGTGGTGGATGCTCGCTAGTCGGTAAGGGAGGCTGCCATGTTTGATGACGATGGCCTGTTCGATCTGACGGATGACCCGTTTGAGTGGGATATGCTGCTCGACGATGATGAGCTGGAGCAGGACCGTAAGAAGCGGCAGGACAAGAAAACTCAGGGTGACGCTTCGAAAAAGCAAGACAAGCGCCGCCGCGGACTGTTCGGCGGGCTCTTTGGATAACCGCCGCATCGCTGCGTCTGTATACTTAGCACGAGTTGAACACGTTGCGAAATGAGGACAGAGACGATGATGTGGTTTACCGCCGACCTGCACCTGGGCGACACGAATATCCTGCACGACATGGACCGGCCATTTGGCTCGGTCGAGGAGATGAACCGCAAGGTCATCGATGCCGTGAATGAGTGCGTGGCGGCGGACGACCGTCTCTATATCTTGGGAGACTTTACCTATCGTTTGCCCCTGGCGGATGCTGTGCGCCTGCGCGAGCGCATCGAATGTCAGAACGTAACGCTCATCCGTGGCAACCATGACGGTGACTGGGAAGATCCAGCTGCGCCCCAAATCTGGGAAGACGTGCGTGATTACCTGGAGATTGCTCCCGGCTATGCCAAGGGCCATCGCCTGGTGTTGAGCCATTACCCCATGCTCAGCTGGAATGGCAAGGCGCGTGGCGCCATCATGCTGCACGGGCATATCCACAGCAGGGGAGACCGCACCAACGCGCGCAACCGCGATCGCGAGCGCCCCATTTATCGCTACGATGTGGGCCTCGACGCCAACGAGTACAAGCCCGTAAGCCGAGACCAGATCTTGAGCTTCTTTGGACTGTAATTCTCGAACCGTCACACAAACCGCCACAAAGGGGACAGGCACCTTTGTGGTGGTTCTGGCGCTGTTGCTATTATGGCGGCGGCGTCTTTTTTGTCCGTGCGGCGCGGTAGAGTGTAAGCGGTTGAAATTTGCGTCCATCGAGGAGCTGCTATGAACGAGATCAAGTGCCCGCATTGTGGCGAAGTTTTTAAGGTCGATGCGTCTGGCTATGCGGACATCGTCAAGCAAGTGCGCAATGCCGAGTTTTCGCGCGACCTGGATGAGCGTGTGAAGGCAGTCCAGCGCGAGGGCGAGCAGGCGCTGGAGCTTGAGCGCTCGCGTTCGACGGCTGCCTTGCAAAAGGCAGATTCTCAGCGCAACGCTCAACTTGTCGAGCAGAAGAACGCCGCGGAGCAGAAGCTGGCACAAGAGGTTGCCAAGCGCGACGCTGAGCTTGCCGAGCTGCGCGCCAAGCTCGAGGGCGCTGCCACAGAGCGCGAGAGCGCAAGTCAGCGCGCGGCGGTTGAGGCCCGTGCCGATGCTCAAAAGGAAAACGCCGAGCTTCAGCGAGAAATCGACAATTTGCGTGCGCAGCTGGAGCGCAAAGATGACGAAGCCAAGCTCGTCGAGTCGGTGGCGCGCAATGCTGCTCAAAACGATTTGGCTGCACGTGATGCTCAGATTGCCGAGCTGCAGGCCAGGCTTGCCGCGGCGGACAAGGCCCAGGAGATGGCGCTTGCCGCTGCCGCGGCAGAGTCGCAGCGCGAGCTCGATGCTGCTCGCGGTGAAGCTGAGCGCGCGCTTGCTGACTACCGCGCGACGGTACAGGAGAAGTTTTCCGCCGCAAAGGCACAATCTGAGCAAGAGGCCGAGGGTCTGCGTGCCCAGTTGCGCGAGCAGGAACTGATGGCAAAAATGAACCTGTCGGAGGCGGTCGCCGCGGTGGAGCGAGAGCGCGATGAGGCACGTGCCAAGCTGACGAGCGAGCTGGCGGTGCGCGATTCTCGCGAGGAACAGGCCAAGGCGGCACACGAGCTCGAGCTTGCGCAGGCCAAGCGCGCGAGCGATGACCTGATTCGCTACAAGGATGAAGAGATTGAGCGCCTTAAGGACATGAAGGTCCGCCTGTCCACCAAGATGGTGGGCGAGTCGCTCGAGCAGCACTGCGAGACCGAGTTTAACCGTCTGCGCATGACGGCGTTTCCTAACGCGTACTTCGAGAAAGACAACGATGCGTCCGAGGGTACCAAGGGCGACTTTATCTTCCGCGAGTGCGACGCGAGCGGCAACGAGGTCATTTCGATTATGTTCGAGATGAAAAACGAGAACGACGAGACTGCGACCAAGCACAAAAACGAGGACTTCTTTAAGAAGCTCGATCACGATCGTCGCCAGAAAGGCTGTGAGTACGCGGTGCTCTGCACGCTACTCGAGCCCGAGAGCGAGCTCTATAACGCAGGGATAGTCGACGTGAGCTATCGCTACGAGAAGATGTACGTGATTCGCCCACAGTTTTTCATTCCCATGATTACACTTCTTCGCAACGCCGCCATGGGTTCGCTGCGCTATAAGCAGGAGCTGGCGGAGTACAAGCAGCAGAATATCGACGTCACGAACTTCGAAGCCAAGATGGAAAAGTTCAAGAACGATTTCGGCCGCAACTGCGAGATCGCGAGTCGCAAGTTCCAAACGGCAATCGATGAGATCGACAAGACGATTAGCCATCTGCAGAAAACCAAGGAGGCGTTGCTGTCCTCCGAGAACAATCTGCGCCTTGCCAACAAGAAAGCCGACGATCTTACCATTCGCAAGCTCACATGGGGCAACAAGACCATGAAGGCGGCGTTTGACGAGGCGCGCGGGGCTGCGACGGAGACAAACGATGAGCCCGCCGAGGCGGATTCATATGAGGTCGAGGATGCCGAGTAAGGCATAGCAGATAGTGCAAAAGCGGGGCCGCTGGCGATATTGCCAACGGCCCCGCTTGTTTCGCTCCAGTATGTTCGGCTAGTCCTCGAGCAGGTCCTCGATAAAGCCGACGCGGTAGTTTTTGAAGATGACCTCGCCGCCGTCTTGCGTGGCGTCCAGATCGACATCGCCCATGATGCCAAAGTCGTGGTCGCCATCCTCGTCGGCAAAGATCTGGTGCACGTGCCATACGTGCGCGGTCTTCTCGTCGGACTCATCGATGGAAAACATCGCGGCACTGCGGGCATCTCCGTCGGTGAGGATTTCCTCGTGCTGCTCGTGGTAGGCATCGAGCGCCTTTTGCCAGCGGATCTCGCTCATGCCCCAGTCGTCATCGAGCTCGCCCAGGTCGCGAACGTGCTCGCGAGCGGCAAGGGTCACGCGGCGGAAGAGCGCGTTGCGAACCAACAGCGTGCAGCCGCGGCGGTCCGCTACGACCTCGTCGATGCCCTGTGGCGGCGCGGCGTCGAGGGCTGCCGGGTTGCCGGCGTTCTCCCACTCGTCCACCAGGCTCGAGTCCACCGAGCGCACCACAAAGCCCAGCCACGAGATAATGTCGCGCAGGCGCTCGTCGCGTTTCTCGATGGGTACGGTGCGGTCGAGCGAACGGTAGGCCTCTGCCAGGTAGCGCAGCAAAATGCCCTCGGAGCGGGCGATGCCGAGCTTTTGAATGTAACCCTTAAAGTCGCTCGCGCTTTCCAGCATATCGCGCAGGACGCTCTTGGGAGAGAGCTGGTAGTCGTTGGCCCAGGGCACTTCCTGGCAGTACTTGTCAAAGGCGGCATCGAGCAAGTCCTCGAGCGGCTTTTCGTAGGTGACATCCTGGATGCGCTCCAGGCGTTCCTCATATTCGACGCCGTCGGCCTTCATTTCGGCCATCGCGCGGTCGCGCGCGGCGCGCTCCTGTGCGCGCAATACCTGCTTGGGGTCCTCGAGCGTAGCCTCGACCATCGAGATGAGGTCCATGGTATAGGTCTCACTCTCGGGGTCGAGCAGCTCCAGCGCGGCAAGCAAAAACGGCGAGAGCGGCTGATCGAGTGCAAAGTCCTCGGGCAGATCGACCGTCAGTGCATAGTCGATGTCTGGTGCGGCGTCAGTCGGGGCGTCGGGTGCGGGCGGCACCTCGGTGCGAACGACGACGCCGGAATCGATGAGCGTGGCGAAGATTTCGTCGGCACGAACCTCGAGCTTTGCCTTTTCCTCGGGGGTCTGCAGGCTTGTCTCGATGAGGTCGTGTACGCGGGCACGGGCGTCGCCGCCCTGCTCGACCACGCTAATCACCATGGAGTGCGTGATGCGCAGGCGCGGCTTGAGCGTTTCGGGCTGCGTCTCGATCAGGCGCTCAAAGGTCTGCTTGTTCCAGGTGACAAAGCCCTCGGGGGCCTTCTTCTTTTTAATCTTGCGGAGCTTCTTGGGGTCGTCGCCCGCCTTGGCCATGAGCTTGGCGTTCTCGATCTCGTGCTCCGGGGCCTCGGCGATGACCATGCCCTCGGTGTCAAAGCCTGAGCGGCCGGCGCGACCGGCAATCTGATGGAACTCGCGGGCGCGCAGACGACGCATCTTGTAGCCATCGAACTTGGTGAGCGCGGTGAGCACCACGGTGTGGATGGGTACGTTGATGCCGACGCCGAGCGTATCGGTGCCGCAGATGACGGGCAGCAGGCCCTGCTGCGCCAAGCGCTCGACCAGCAGACGATAGCGCGGCAACATGCCAGCATGGTGCACGCCGACGCCGCAGCCGAGCAGGCGCTTGAGAATCTTGCCAAAAGCCGTGGAGAAGCTCGTGCCTTTGGCGGCTTCCTTAATAGCCTCGCGCTGCTCCTTGCTGGCAATGCCAAAGTTGGCGAGGGATTGCGCCGTCGCAAGGGCGGCATCCTGGCTAAAGTGCACGATGTAGAGTGGGGCCTCGCCGCGACGCATCGCGAGCTCGACCGTGCCCTCGAGCGAGGTCGTCACGTAGTCGTAGCTCAGCGGTACGGGGCGTGGGGCATCGATGACCAAGTCGCAGGTGGCGCCGGTGTGTTCCTCGAGTGAGGCGGCGATCGCGGTGACATCGCCGAGCGTGGCGCTCATGAGCATGAATTGCGTGTGGGGCAGGGTGAGCAGCGGCACCTGCCAGGCCCAACCGCGGTCGGGGTCGGCAAAGTAGTGGAACTCGTCCATGGCCACGCAGCCCACGTCGGCATCTCCGCCCTCGCGCAGTGCGTCGTTGGCAAGGATCTCTGCCGTGCAGCAGATGACGGGCGCCTTGGTGTTGATATGCGTGTCGCCGGTGATCATGCCGACGTTATCGCGGCCGAGCACCTGCACAAGGTCGAAGAACTTTTCGCTGACCAGGGCCTTGATGGGGGCCGTGTAATAACAACGCTTACCCTGCGCCATGCCCATAAAGAGCATACCCAGCGCGACGAGCGATTTACCCGATCCGGTCGGTGTGCCTAAGATGACGTGATCGCCGGCTGCCAGGTCCATGAGGGCCTCTTCTTGGTGATCCCACAGTTCAATACCGCGATCGCTCGTCCATTCAAAGAAACGCTCGAAGGCCTGGTCGGGCGTGAGCCATGGCTCGGGCTCACTGCCATCCTCGGGCTCCCACCAGGTGGGGGAGAGCGCGCCGAGCGAGCCAAACTCGGCTTCGGTTCCCGTGCCGCCCGAGAATGAGCTGGCGGCGCCGGCGCCGGAGACGGTGCTGGCGGCGGTATCTGTCGTGGTCTGTGCCATGTGTTTGCTTTCTCTCGCGATTGTCCGCCAACTATTATGGCGTAGCGGCGGCGCGGAGCGGCAGCGCGCGAGAAAATGCAGGAAATGGGCGTGCGGTGCTAGCGTTCCTGAGGCAGGCGCTTCTTGCCTTTCCGGGCGCGGTTTTTAAAGTTCTCGACGGCCTCTTCCATGCCCAGAGGTACATAGGTGAGCTCATCGAGGTTTTCGGGCAGGTAGCAGGCAAGGCTTTGCTCCTGTGCTCGGCCTGCCACGAGCTGTTCATCGCTGGGCTGCGCGCCGGGTGTGGCGCAAATGCCATAGACAGCGGCACCCATCTCGCGCGTGCGGCACTCGTACTCGGTCTCGGGATGCTCGGGATGGTCGCGGCGTACGTCGTCACTTACCCAAAGCGTGTCGTAGCCGGCCGCGGCAAACTGCCCCAGGGCATAGTCGCGCAATGGCTTACTGTCGGTTCGCAGCGTGACGGTGGCGCCGGCTGCAAAGAGCGGGCGGTAGAGCATCAGATGGTCGACATGGACGAGTCGTTTTTTGGCGTACTTGGCCTTGGGCTGCGGCGTGGGAAAGTTGATGGTGATGGTATCGAGCTCGCCTGCGGCAAACAGCTGCGGCAGCGATGCGGCGCCTCGGGGCAGGACGAGTGCGTTGGTCAGTTCCTGCTCGCAGATTTTCTGTGCGGCATAGGCGATGCAGATGGGTTCCTGGTCCATACCGATAAAGAGGGTGTCGGGCTCACGGCGAGCGCGCTCAACCAGATAGGTGCCTTTGCCGCAGCCCAGATCCAGATGAAGGCGGGTGAACGAGACGCTGCCAACTGGCGCGCAGGCCTTGCGCCAATCTCCGGCATAGGCCTCGGGGTTCGTCTCAATCGCATCGGCGTAGCGCTCCAGGCGCTCCTCGAGCACAAAGTTCTTAGGCGTGCGAACGTGGACGGCTCCCATGAGGCTCCTTGGTCATAAGTATGGAACGCATAGCTGCGCGTTCCGTCAATGGGTTGAAAAGGGCGGGCATAGCTTGCCCGAAAGATGCGATGCGGCTCGGCGGCGAGTTGTCGATGCCTACAGGCGCTTGAGAATCACATAGCGGTTGAGATCGCCGCTGCGACCGTCGGCATGGAAGCGCTCAAGCTCGCGCACGGGGACCTCGCCGCTCTTGTAGAACGTACGCACGCCGCGCACCAGGTCGGTGATCTGCTGATCGTCAAAGTGATGGCAATAGCGGTAGGCGTGGCGGTCGTTTTGCCAGCCAATGAGGTGGTCGCCGGCTTCAAACTGCGCGGAATCGTAACCCTCAAACGGCGGGGTGAGCTCGGCGCGGGCTTCGGCACGAACGGCCTTGCGCGCCATGCGCTCGTCGTTCATAAACTCCCAAAAGCTGATGGCGATGATGCCGCCTGGGCGCGTCTGCCGCACCAGGGCGTCGAGCACACGTACGCGGTACTCGCACGACGGTACGTGGTGCATAAAGCCAAAACAGACCGAGATGTCGGCGAGCGGGGCATCGAAAAGCACATCGGGCGTCTCGGCGGGATTGAGCTTCATGAGGGCATCGAGCACATCGAGCTCCTGGAAGTGCAGGTTGGGAATGCGCAGCGCGTGGCCATGTGCATCGATGGCCAGGTCTTGGCACGAGTCGACGCCATAGAACTCAAACGGACAGCTGGCATCTGCCGAGGGGTTTGCTCCGTCGACGCCCTTGGCGGCAAGTGCGCCGCCGGCGGCAAAGTTCTCGAATCGCATATTGCCGCAGGCAAGATCGAAGACGCGGACGGGATGCTCGATCGTGGCGACGTCGAGCTGCCCGAGCGCGATGTCCATGGTGCGCACCCAGCCGGGCCACGGGGCCTGGCGCGTATCGGAGAAGGAGACGGAGTGCTCGCGATAGAACGTGTTGTTGAGCTGGATGAGCGATGAGGCGAAATCGCGGTTCACGGCGCGGAACTCCCTCCGTTGGCGGTGCGGAATAAACAGTACGACCATACTACCGTTAACGCTGCAACGGGGACAACCAAGCTACGGGTCATTGCTTTGTTTGGACACATTTCCGCAGCTCATATGCACCCGCAACCGCCGGTTGTCAAAAATCTCACTAGAATAGGTGGCATGCTTTTGGCGGTGGCGGATAGATTTTTAACTGTGCAAGGCGCCTTAAGAACAAAAACGGTCCGGCGGCACGGCTGGCATCACATAGGAGGAACCATGAATGTAGAAACTGCGCAGCGGCTCGCCGACCTTCGTCGCAGCAAGGGTTTTAGCCAAGAAGGGCTGGCGCGAAAGTTAGGGCTGTCGCGCCAGGCGGTCAGTAAATGGGAACGCGCGGAGAGCTCGCCCGATACCGAGAACCTAATCTCGCTCGCCAAACTCTATGGCGTGAGCCTGGACGAGCTGCTCAATCCGAGCGACGAGATCGAGGACGATATCGAGTTTGAGAACGAGGACCGCGCCCGTCAGCGCGAGGCCGAGGCGGCAGAGCGTGCTCGCACCCATGAGGCGGCGGCGCGCGCCACCGAGGCGGCAACACAGGCGAGTGATGCTGCGGCCAAGGCGGCACAAGCGGCAAGCTGGAGTGCGCAGGCCGCCAATGCCGCTACGGCGCAGGCGACGAGTGGCGGCGCGGTTGGCTCGACTCCGGTGAAGGGGCCGTTCCAGTCGTTCCCGTATTGGGCCGTGTGCTGGCTGCTGTTCTTTTTGCTGATGTTCCTGTTTGGTGCCGGCCCCTTTGCCGCGCTGATCTTCTTTACGATTCCCATCTATCACTGGGTGGCGCGTGCGCTCGATGGCGATTGGGCACGCGGGGATATTCAGGTTGGTTCGGCGCCGGTGGCGGTCAAGGCCCAGGGGAAGGATACTTCTGCGGAACCTGATGCTGACGTGGCTACCGCGGCCACCGCTGAGCCGGTCGTCAAAGAGGGTGATGAATGATGAAGCTTTCGCATGAATCCAAGGTACGCTTGGGTGTTGGCATCGGAGCGTTTGTGCTCATCATCGGGCTTGTATTTGGTGCCTCGCGGCTATTGGCTCATTCCGATATGGTGCGTACGACCGGTATTCTATCTGGCCATTTGACTGATTTTGACGATATGTTTGACGACGATGATCTCTTGGATAGCGGTAACTATTCCGCTCAGCCTCAGCAACTTTCGAGTGCGACCTTTGATGCCGATGAGTTCCGCTACCTCGATTTCGATATCGATGCGGCTACGGTGGACGTCAAGGTTGTTGATGGCAACAAGGCTCGCGTTATCGAGCGGGGACGCGTTGCCAATGGCATGGATGTCTCCAAGGCCGCGACGCAGAACATCGCATCCGTCGAGGACTCGACGCTCAAGGTTTCCCAGTTTGGAAGTGATGACGGTAAGGCAATCGATCGCTCAGTTACGGTCGAGCTGCCGCGCCGTGTTGCCGAACATCTGAAGGGAGTCAACGCGCACGTGGGCTCGGGTGATCTGCGGATTGCCGGTGTCATCTGTGATGGTTTCGACCTTTTCCTGGGTGCGGGAGATGTAGAGTTTACGGGCAGCGTGACTGATGCGCTCAGCGCTGAGGTCGGTTCGGGCGATGTGACGTTCGAGCTTTACCAGGCCCCCGCGAAGTCGATGGACGTGAGTGTGGGCTCGGGCGATGTGGAGATGACGGTTCCGAACTCGACGGGCTTTAAGGCGAGCCTCACCTTGGGCAGCGGCGACTTCGAGAGCGATTTCCTTCCGCTTGGCTACGACGGCGAGACCATTTTGAATCTTGAATTCGATAACGGTGACAAGTCTGCCACGTATCGTTTTGAGGTCGGTTCGGGCGACATGTCATTTGATTCAGAGTGACGGGCGGTTATCGAAGACTTATACACCATAGCTGCGCTGTTTGATGGAGGCGCCGGAGCCGTGACGGGCTCCGGCGCCTTTGCCTTTACAATGGGGTCATGGAACAGATTATCTTGAACATACTCGAGGCTCTGCGTCGCGGCGAGACCGTGGACGACAAAGCGCTCGTCAAACTGATACATGCCGAGGCGCGCCGTGAGGGTGCCGACAAACGCGATTTGGCCAAGCGCCGTCTGCTGCCGTTCTACCAGCGGGTAAAACGTGAGGAGCCGGCTCGTTGGGCTGGGTGGAATGTCGATTCCGATCTGGAGCGTCAACTGCTGCAGGTGTTGTGCATGAAGCCGCGCCGCACGGCTTCGGGCGTGGCGACCATTACCGTCATCACCAAGCCGTGGCCGTGCTCGGGCGATTGCCTGTTTTGCCCCAACGACCTGCGCATGCCCAAGAGCTATCTGCACGCTGAGCCGGCGTGTGCCCGTGCGGAGCAAAATTGCTTCGATCCGTATCTGCAGGTGAGTGCCCGTTTGACGGCGCTTTCGCAGATGGGGCATGCGACCGACAAGATAGAGCTCATCGTGCTCGGTGGCACCTGGAGCGACTATCCGCAAGGGTATCAGACGTGGTTTATGTCGGAACTTTTCCGTGCGCTCAATGACGATGCCGTCGCCGGCGTGGCGGCCAACCCCATGTTGGCGCGTCCGGGCATCAGCCGTGCCGAGGCGGGGCGCCTGCTCGATGACGCTCCCGCTGATGCCCTGCCGCCGGTGGTAACAGAGCGCCGCGAGCGCTATCGGGCTGCCGGCATTGCGACAGACGAGGTCGAGCTTGCAGCAGGTGTTGCCGGCGAGCAGGGGCGTGTGGATGCTGCCGTGGGCGGCTATAACCGTGCGGTGCGTCGTCTGTACGGCCCCGGTACGCCGTGGGGCGAGGTCGCCGAGTGGCAGACGGCAACGATGGAGGAGCTCGAGCGTCAGCAGCGCATCAACGAGACGGCGAAGCATCGCGTGGTGGGGCTCGTTATCGAGACGCGCCCCGATGCCGTAACGCCGCAGGCTCTCACGCTCATCCGCCGCCTGGGTTGCACCAAGATTCAGATGGGTATCCAGAGTCTCGACCAGCACTTGCTCGATATCAACGAGCGTCGCATTTCGGTGGCGCAGATCGAGCGGGCGTTTTCGCTTGCACGCCTGTTTGGCTTTAAGATCCACGCGCACTTTATGCTCAACTTGTTGGGCGCCACGCCCGAGGGGGACAAGCATGACTACGAGCGCTTTATGACCGAAGGGGCCTTCATGCCCGACGAGGTCAAGGTCTACCCGTGCGCGCTCATCGAGGGCTCGCGTCTGGTGGACTGTTACGAGCGTGGCGAGTGGCGCCCCTATACCGAGGAAGAACTGCTCGATGTGTTGGCCGACGACATCGTGGTGACGCCGGCGTTCTGCCGTATCAGTCGCATGATCCGCGATTTTAGCTCCGACGACATCATGGTGGGCAACAAGAAGCCCAACCTGCGTCAGCTCGTCGAGAACCGCTTGGCGGCTCGTGGAGAAGGCGCGGTGGTGCGCGAGATTCGCTTTCGCGAGATCAGCACAGCGGGTGCCGACCTGGACGAGTTGACCCTTGATGAGGAAGTGGCGTACGAGACGCCGGTGACGCGTGAACGCTTTTTGCAGTGGGTGACGCCGCGGGGCAAGATCGCGGGCTTTTTGCGCCTGTCTCTGCCCGACCATTTGTTTGTTGCCACACATGCGGACGAGTTGCCGACGACGCCCGACGAGGCGATGATTCGCGAGGTGCACGTGTATGGCATGGCGGCGCACGTGGGTGATCAAGGTCAGGCGGCTCAGCATCATGGGCTGGGGCGGTCGCTGGTGGAGCGTGCGTGCCAGATAGCTCGTGATGCCGGCTATACGCACATCAACGTGATCAGCGCGATCGGTACGCGCGAGTATTATCGCCATCTTGGATTTTATGACCATGGCCTTTATCTGCAAAAGGAGCTCTAGATGAACAAGCCAAGTGTTTCTGCTGGCGTCGTTGCCGGCGTTGCCCTGGGAGCTGCGGCGCTTGGTGCGGCTGCCGTCGCTGTTCGCGCTGCCTGTCTGCAGGTTGCGAGGACCCGCAATGGGTTGGCGCGTGTGAAGCGCGTGCACGATGAGAGCGGCGACGAGATTCGCGTGTTAGTGCAAGGCGGCGTCTACCAAAGCGCAAGCTACATTGGCGAACGTTGGGCGGAGCCCGTCTTTGCGTACTATCGTGCGTTTGACGACGTGTTTGAGTCCGAGGATGTGATGCGCGATGCTTATGGCCACGGCATCGACCGTATGCTTATGCTAGGTGGCGGCGGGTTTGCCTATCCCAAATTTGCGCTGATGTCGCACGCGGGCTTGCGCATGGACGTCATTGAGTACGATGCCGAGATTACGCGTCTGGCGCGCCGCTGGTTCTATTTGGAGGAGTTGGAGCGTACGGTTGGCGATCGCCTGAGGGTTATTACCGCCGAGGCGCGTTCGTATCTGGGTGTGACGAGCGTGGGACATCGTCGCTACGACGTGGTCGTGAGCGATTGCTTTGGCGGTGCCGAGCCCGTACGCAAGCTGGCGACGGTTGAGGCGTTGCGTTTGGTGCGAGGCAGCCTGAATCCCGGGGGTATCTACGTTGCCAATATCGTGAGCGCAAACGAGGGGAGCGACGTAACGTTCCTGCGCGACTGCGCTGCCACGGCGCTCGAGGTGTTCGCCCACGCCTGGGTGGTCCCCTGTGGCGATACGGAGTTCGGCGGCGAGGAAAACTACCTGCTCATCGCCAGCGACGGCGACTACGCCTTTGCCGAAGCCGTGCCCTTCGACGCCGACTTCCTTGGCACTGCCCTCCACGACAAGTAAGTCTCCCCGTCCCAAAAAGACTGGTCTTAGGCATGGTCGCGCCAGCTGAGGACGCGCTGCTTCATACCCTCGATGTCGAGCACGCCTTCGGCGAAGCCTTTGCGCACGAGCTCCTCGGGAACAAACTCGTCGTAACGATCAAAGTAAGGCACCTCGCCGGGATAGACGAGCTCGATGGGGTCGAAGTTCTTCTCGGCCTCGGCGGCGAGCACCTCAAAGAACGTCTCCTCGTCGGCCTTCATCTTGAACTGCATAAAGTACGGGCGTGACGGGTCGAGTCCGCGAAGGCCCAACTCTGCGGCGCATTTAATCTTGAGCATACGTTCGAGCGCTAGGAAGGCATAGCTTCCCAGCCAGGGGAAGAGCACCCAGGTGTCACCGCCCAAGTTGATGAGCGGTTTAGTCCCCGCGCCCGAAATCTCGGCCGTATGACGGGCTTGCACAAGGCGTGCTCGTGCGTTGCCCATAAGGTACGGATATGCCGCATGCTCGTTGAGCGCCCTGCGCATACGCTCGAGTACATGTGTGTTGATGTCACCGGGGCAGTCGCCAAAGTAGGCCGGCACACGGCCCTTGACCTGCGTGGCAAAGACGGTATGACGCTTCCAGTCCACTTCCTCGACAATCCAGCAGTGTCCGGCGATGGCGATGCGCTCACCGGGCGGTGGCGGATTGACGATCGTGCCCAACTCGGCCGACTCGCTGCGAACGGTGAACTCTTCGTTTTCCTGGAACACGGCGTAGAACTTAAAGTTGTTAATGATGCGCTCGCCCGCGAGGCCCACGATCAGCCCGCCGCCCTCGGTGACCTGGATGTGGTCGATCTTGATGAGGTGGCGCAGCAGTACGCGATAGTCATCGGTCGAGACGCGGTGGAAATAGCTGAGCGTGAGCACGCGCTGGGCAAGCTCTGCCGGCGTGAGTTCGCCGGTGCTGGCAAGCGTCGACATAGTCTGGTGGTAGAGCAGGCTGTAGGGGAGTCGATCGAGCTCGGGCGGCTCGACCCACTTTTCCTCGCGATAGAGTTGTACGAGCGCGATACCCTGTAGGAGTTTCCAAGGTATCGTTTCAGGCATCATCGTGCGTGGCTCGGGCTCTTCCTCGCGCATGACAAACCACATCTCAGGCGGAAGATCGCGGCGTCCCGTGCGCCCCATGCGCTGCAAAAAGGAGCTGACGGTAAACGGTGCATCAATCTGAAACGCGCGCTCCAGGCGACCGATATCAATGCCGAGCTCCAGCGTGGAGGTGGTGACGGTTGTCTGTGCCTGTTCCTCGTCGCGCATGAGCTCCTCGGCGGTCTCGCGTAGCGATGCCGAGAGGTTGCCATGATGGATTAGAAAGCGGTCGGGTTCGTGTCGAATTTCGCAGTAGCTGCGCAGCATGGAGCACACGGCCTCTGCCTCCTCGCGCGAGTTGGCAAAGACCAGGCACTTGCGGCCGCGCGTATGCTCAAAGATGTAGCCCATGCCGGGGTCGGCGTTGTCGGGTGCGGTGTCGGTGGGGTTGAGCAGTGCCTGTTCGGTTGCCTGCGGGATGTCGACCTCGCCCTCGGGGGCTGACGAAGTGCGACGGTCCTTGGAAGCGGCCTTGCCCCGTGCCTGCTCGCGACGTTGACGGCGCTCCTCCTGTGTGAGTTGCCCACTATGGCGCATGTCTTGGGTGCTGACGGGCAGTGCCGCGGTTGGTGCCGCCTCAATGCGCTCGCATGCGAGCACCTCAGCTTCCTGCGGACCCATGCTCTCGAATCCCCGCTGCTGCGCCTGGGGACCCGAGTTGTAGAAGTGCTCCATGGAGATGCGCCACACGCGGCGCGGTTCTTCAAAGCGGGGAATGACGCAGTCGCGTCCCGTCCCCTGCGACAGGAAGGCGCCCGTGTGCTCGGGGTCGCCGATGGTGGCCGAAAGGCCAATGCGGCGAGGCTGTACGCCGGCCATGCGCGAGAGTCGCTCAATAAGGCAGAGCGTCTGCCCACCTCGATCGCCGCGCATAAGCGAATGGACCTCGTCGATGACCACATAGCGCAGGTCGCAGAACATGCGCGGGATTGCCATGTGCTTGTGGATCAGGAGTGCCTCGAGTGATTCGGGCGTAATCTGTAGGATACCGCTCGGCTTTTTGATGAGCTTGGCCTTGTGCGACTGCGAGACATCGCCGTGCCAGTGCCAGACGGGGATATCGGCCTCTTCGCACAGATCGTTGAGGCGAACGAACTGGTCGTTGATGAGTGCCTTGAGGGGGCCAATATAGAGGGCGCCAACGCTTGCGGGCGGGTTCTCCCAAAACTCGGTCAGGATGGGAAAGAAGGCTGCCTCGGTTTTGCCAGATGCCGTGGATGCCGTCAGGAGCACATTGTCTTGCGTGTTGAAGATGGCATCTGCCGCCGCAACCTGGATGGAACGCAGGCTCTCCCAATCGTGGGAGTAGATGAAGTCTTGGATAAACGGGGCGTAGCGGTCAAAGGCGTTCACGGGGCCTCCTCTCATCAACGGGCTGATCAACGCAACGGGCAACGGTTCGATATCTTGCAACATCGGCGTTTGCCCAGATAAAACCTACCAAAATAAACCTGTCCCTTTTTGGCAGGTTAGATGGTGAATTCGGCAAAGTTGCGGTCGTCGTCCGCGGTGCCGGTGTCGTCTGTTGCGGCTGCCGGCACCAGCGCGTCGCCGCCGACGCTTTGCAGCAACTCGGCCACGTTGGCGTCGGGGTTTTGGCATAGGATGTCGAGCAGCTCGATAAAGTCACGGATGACCTCACGCGGCGTCAAGTGCGTATCGGCTCCCACGCGGCCAAACTCAATCTTGAGAAAGTCTACCAAGTCGTTCTCGGTAAGCGTGGGCGTCCAGCCAAAGTATCCGGCATGGATCTGCATGAGTTTTTCGATCAGCACCAGCAACTCCTCGTAGGTGAGTGGCTGCAGGCGGATGATGGGCGCGAGCATGTCCTTAAGGTCCTCGCGTGCAAAGCGGCCCTGAGCGAGTCGACTTCGCAGGGCCTCGTAGGAGAACACGCCACGGCGGCGGTCTTCGATGGAGGTTGGCGTGCCGCCCATGATCATGCCCAGGTACTGCGCCTTGCCCTGGAGCGTGTCGTTGTACATGGTCAGGATCTTCTCGTAGTTGTATTGGCGTGTGATGGCGTTGGGAATCTTATACAGATTCACGAGCTCGTCGATGAGCACCAGCATGCCCTTGTAGCCGCTGCAGACCAAAAAGCGCGCAATGAGCTTAACGTAGTCGTACCAGTCGTCATCGCTGATGATGGTCGAGGAGCCCAGCTCGGCGCGTGCCTCACTCTTGGTACGGTACTCGCCGCGAATCCATTTGGTCACGCGGCTCATAGCTTCTTCATCGCCTTCGGATACGGCCGCGCGGTAGCGGCGGAGCATGCGGGCGAAGTCGAAGCCGTGGACCATTTCCTCGAGTGGGGCCAGTTGGGCATTGACGGCAGACTCGTCGGCGTCGGCACACGAGGCGACCCAGCGATCCAGAATAAGGTTGAGCGCGCCGCCCTCGGGGCGCGTCTTGGTCGATATGTTGCGGATGAGCTCGCGATAGGTGGCAAGGCCCTGTCCCTGACCGCCCTGCAGGCGGCGATCAGGGGAAAGGTCGGCATCAGCGACGACGAATCCCTCGCCCATGGCATGCGTTCGGATGGTCTGAAGCAAGAAGCTCTTGCCGGCGCCGTAGCGACCGACTAAGAAGCGGAAGCTCGCGCCGCCATCGGCGATGAGACTCAAATCGGTGAGCAGGGCGCGAATCTCGACCTCGCGACCCACGGTGATATAGGGAAGGCCGATGCGCGGGACCACGCCGCCCTTGAGCGAGTTAAGGATAACGGCGGCGACGCGTTTGGGTACACGGGGCGCTGCGGATGCGGTATCACTCATGGTCTAGGTATCCTCTCACGTCTGCTTCGTAGTCCTCGATAATCTGCGGCCCTGCCGCGCTAAATTCAATTACGGTGTCGCCCACCAGGTCAAAGAGCGCCTCGTTGATGCTGTCGACGAGCATGTCCTCGCTCTGCCCCGATTGCACTACCGCCGATTCCGCCTGTACTGCGTTGTGCTCGAGCAGCGCGCGGAGATAGGCGTCTGCGGCAGGCGTGAGTTCGTTCGTGGCGTCAGCGGGCGCAACAGCTGCGAACGCGGGCGTCGGCGCGAGAAGCGGTGCCACGACACCAAACTGTTCGGTGGATATGGTTGGCTCGTCGGTCTCGTCCTGCCGAATGGGTGCCGCGACCGCCTCGACAATCGCGTCGGCTACGGGCTCGGCTTCCGGTTGCCCTGAGTCCGCTGCCTCGGCTTCCACAGGTGCGCCGTCCTCGCGCTCTTCGTCGATTAAAAGTGCTTCGCGCGTTTGCGCAGCGGCGCTCCGAATGTGCCCCAGCTGAGTCAGGTCGATATCGATCTTGACGGGCTGGTGTGCGGCGTCCCACGAAAGCCATGCCACAATCTCGTCATCGATAATCTTGGCCATATATTTGGGGACCTTTTCTTCCTTAAGGGGATGGGCGGGGTCCAGCGCCAGGCGCAGGCGTTGGTCGCAGGCGCGCATCATTTCACCGAGCTTGCTGCTCTTTTGCCTACTACCATGGATACGCATACATTCCCAAAAGCCGTTTTGGCAACGGTAGATGTGGATGGGATCCAGGCGGTATTCGCAGTCCTCGTGGCGCTCGGGCGCAAAGAATACGGCCGAGGCAAACATGGTGTAGGGCATGGCCGTCTCCTCCCCAAACAAGCTCGCTACGATGCCGGTCTTTCGGTGCGTGTCATAGTAGCGCGCCATGCGGACATACACGGCGCATGCCACGTGGCGCAGATCGCGGTGGTGGCTGCGGTCAAGCCGCGAGTTACTTAGGTTGTACGTGGAGAGGGCGTTGATGGCGGCCATGAGTCGCTCCTCGCGCACCTCATCGGGCGGAAGGGGGAGCGTGGGCTCGGAGGTTTTGCGACGTTTGGGGGTCTGGTCGGACGGTGCCGGTGCCGGTACAAGGTCTCGTGCCGCGCGCCGCAGCTCGATAAGGGCGTTATCGAACATGACGGTTTTAGAGTCGCGGAGCAGCTTGGGGTCGAGCCCATGGAATACGGCGTAATCCTGCAACCACACGCGTGCAAACCGATCAATGCCGGGCTCGAAGGCGCGATAGACATCCCAAAAGGCCTTGATCTTGTTAAAACCGTCGAGTGGGTCATCTACGCCAATGCCGCAAATCAGCTCATAGAGATACAGAAAGGCAAAGGACGTAGACGTTTCCTCGACGGTTCCGCGGCGCACTTGGGCACGCCAGGTAAAGTAGCCGCGCAGCTGCCGGTCGCTCATGGCGTTGTAGGTGGGAAAGTACGACTTAAAGGTGCCGTTGTAGGGACAGTCGTCCTCAAAGTCGGCCATCAGCAGGCCCTGGCGGTAAAAAAGCTCGGCTTCCGAAAGCCAGCGGCCCGCACCGCCCTTGGGGTCATCCTGCCAGCGCGATATCTCGCGCATTTTACGGTACTGGTCGGGGAGGAAATTCTGCATCTGTCGGCCGGTTTTGAGAATCGGCTCGTCTGCGTAGACTTCATGTGAGAAGCGGGCAGACTGATGGGTCCGGGCCTCGGCCATAATGCGCTCGATGAGCATCTTGATGTCCTGGTCGGCCACCGCTCCTCCTCTCGAACGCAGCTACGGTGACCTCATATCATAGCACAGCATCAAACAGGTGTTCGAGATACCGCTGCGTTGATAGATTTAGAACAGGAGGGCGTAGATGACGGCGATGACGACGGAGGGGAGCATATTGGCCGTGCGGAAGGTCTGAGGACGGATGAGGTTGACGCCGACGCAGAAGATGAGCATGGAGCCTACGAGCGAAAGGCTGTTGAGGGCCGCTGTGGTCATGATGGGGGAGAGCGCGCCGGCAAACAACGTGATCGTCCCCTGGAACACGGCGACGGGCAGGGCCGAGAAGATGCAGCCGCGGCCAAGCGAGGCCGTCATGGTGCAGACGATGATGCAGTCCAGTGCGCCCTTGAGGGCAAGCGTTGACCAGTCGCCGAGCAGGCCGTCCTGGATCGATCCCACAATGGCCATGGCGCCAATGCACACGGTGAGTGAAGTCGAGACAAAAGCGTTGGTGAACTCGTTATCGCCCTCACTGCCAGTCTTGCGCTTGAGCCATTCGCCAAGGTTCTCGATGGCGGCTTCCAAGTTGACGGCCTCGCCGATGAGCGAACCGACCGCAAATGAGACGATGAGCATGGTGGTACCGGTGGTCGCCAGCGCCTTCCCATCGATAAGGAGCATCTTTTGCATGGTGTCGCCAAGGCCGATAAACAGGACGCACAGCCCCGATGCTTTCATGAGCGTGTCTTGGATGCGCGGTGTAATGAAGCGGCCGCCCGCTAATCCCAAAAGACCGCCCGCAATCAAAAGCACAACGTTGATGATTGTTCCCAAGCCCGGCATGAGCCCTCCCGTATTGATGCCAACGTGGCAATCGTAGCAGAGTGGAATGCGAGGTACATCGCGACTCATCTAATACGTTATATAAGTGGCATTAGCAACGACGCGCAGCATTTAAGCCTCAGGTGGTTGTCGGGACATAGGGATAGTATTCAAAGCGCAGTGTCATAAGCCGCTGTGGGGATTCAATAGCCGCGGCAATGATATTGGCATCGCGGGCACGATCAAACCCTTCGAGTTCGATCTGATACGAGACGTCTTGCATAATGTCCAGACGTCGCCAGGCTAGGAGTGTGTCACCATCGAATTCTAAGGTCTTGCCTCCGTCTGGAGCAACGGCGTATAAACGCAGCTTGGCGGTGGTTGCAGGGTCGACAACCGTGACCTTTTTAATTTCGTTTCGAGTATTCTTGGCGCCCAACAAGGTGAGCAGTGTTGGGGCCACGACCTCGCCCGATGGCAAAAAGACGACTTCGATGGATTCAGGAAATGCGATGATGGCTGACTTGCGGACGGGCTGATTGGCGGCGGCAACTTCGATGTTCGCAGCGTCGACGACCTCTGTGTGGTCGAGCGCGGCAAGCACGCAGCAGTTGCCTTCATCGATCTCTTGAGGATCAGCAAGCCCCAGACTGTCCGCGAACTCGGGATCGTTTGGATCGGCAGCGGGCTCATTCGGCGCTTCGAAAGAAGCTGGGACGCTGTTTGTCGGCGACGGCGTGTCGCCCGCACCTGCTTCTTTGTCCGCGCTCTCTTCTTGTATGGTTGCGTTGATGGGTTCGTCGTTTGGGGGGAGCGTCTTGGCGTCAAACGCGGAGGGGAGAATTCCGATGGCTCCGGATCCGTTCCACTCCATTTCGAGAAGCGCCGGGTCGGCAAGAATGCGTTGCCTGCTTTGCGCGCGGGCATCGATTTCAATAGGGCCTGCCTCTATCCCTCGTGTAAGGCTGAGTGATCCGGCTGGCTTCTCGAAATGAGCGTCTGTGTCTTTGGTACTGACGGCGTAGAACAGCAGAGACGCTTCTCCCGCCGCGATGGCATCGGTACCGGCTTTGGTCAGCCGCAACGATGCCGTGAATGAGAGGGTGGGCTGCGTGTCGTCTGCATTCGCGGCGGCGCAGCCCAGACATATACCGCCTCCTTTCTCAAAAAACGTACCGTCGAAGGCGACCTTCGCTCCGTTCGCCGAGTCATCGACCGAAGCGATGTCGATGCGCAGCTCTAAA
The DNA here is from genome assembly GCA_902478995.1 of uncultured Collinsella sp. Lineage (GTDB taxonomy): Bacteria > Actinomycetota > Coriobacteriia > Coriobacteriales > Coriobacteriaceae > Collinsella. Next base: position 2,716 of record CABSNF010000015.1, on the reverse strand, counting down.
TTGCATGGATCGCCATCTGCATCGAGCACAACCGAGCGCCACGTGCAGACGGCGCACCCCGCCTGGGAGCCGTTTGCCTTGTTCGAACGATTGATATCCACGACTATCGAGCCGTCCGTATTACGACGAAGGCATCCCGAGGTTGAGATTGCGGCCTGTGCGATCGAAAAACGCTTGCACGCAATGGCGCTCGACGGATTTGGTGCGGAGCTTAGGGCCGCTGGTAAGGAGTCTGCCATGACAGGAGTCGCCCAAGCGGCGACAGGCGTTCCGGTTGCGAGCGCGCCGCAGAGTGCGACGACGGGCAAAAGGTTCTTCGATGCCATGGGGTCTCCTTAGCTAATTTAGTGCGGCCTGTTCATGTTTTGTTTCTGGCTGTGTTTGATGTGCAGACCGAGGCCGGCGGTTCCCGCGCCTGCTGCTGCGGCGCCTGCTGCCAAGAGCCATCGTTTGTCGCCTGTCTGCGCCAACGGTTCCTCGCGGTCGCTGCGGCCGAGCTCCGAGAGGTCGACCGTCACTTGCGTGGCGGCCTGCGCCTGTTCTTGCTGGGCAAAGGCCATGGCTGGCCCAAACGCTAGGATGCTGACGGCGGCGGCCAGGGCGACGGCCTTATGCCGTGTGCGCACCGGGCTCGACCGTCCAGGTGATCGTTGCAACCTGATCGCCTTCGCCGGTTACGCGGAAGATGTCGCGCGTGACGCGGGCGACGTTTCCGCTTGTCTTGAGCTTAATTTTGTCCGTGCCGCCGGCAATGCCCTGGTAGCCCATGTCGAAGGCTGCGTTCTTGGAAAGATCGAGGCCCGTCTCCTGCATTGCGGCGCTGGCGTTCTGGAGTGCGCCGTCGGGGCCGACCTTAAAGTCGATGGAGTTCTGTGCGGTTCCGGCTTTGGCGTCGGCAGCAATGGTCCAGGTGTTCATGGCGTCGATCTTCATGTTGGTGACATGGATGCCGTAGGCCGAATGATTGTCGATGGTGGTCGCGTCTTCTGAGGGGCCCTGAAGCGTGCCGTCGGCCTTGGCGACGAAGGGAATAACCGTCGGAACTTTGAACTCAACGTTGTCGATCTCGGTCCTGACCATTACTTTCGTGGTTCCAACGCGCCCGGCCGCCATAGCTGGCGTCGGGGCGGCGCCCATTGCGAGCGCGAGCGCGAGCCCCGCGCCCACGACGAGCGCTCTGGCTCCGTTCATGTTCCTGGTGATGTCCATGGTCGTTCCTTTCTATTCGCCGCGGGCCGTCCCCGCGATGATTGGACGAATGCTGGTGAATTGCGTGCGGTGCCGCGTCGGCCGGAAAAGCTAGTTCTCGGCTTGCTCAACCCGCACCTTGACACGTGTCGGATTGCCGTGGCTGTCGAGGGTCTTGGCATCGAGTGCCTGGATCTCGATGTACGCCTCGCCTTCTTTGATGTCGCCGGCGGGGCACGTTTCGATTGTCTTGCCGGTCTCGACCACACCGGATTCGTACATGGTCTCGTCGTTTTGGATGACGCGGAATCGCTGGGGAAATTTATTGTCTTGGACGTTTTGCACGTTGACGCGCAGCTTGCCGTCCTCCTGCAGCTGAGCGACCGGTGCGACCGAAATCGTCATCATGTTGTCGCGGACGATAGCGTCGAGCTCATCTTGGATTTCCTGACGCGTTTTGCCCTCGGCCGTCGTGACCGAAGCGCCCGCCTCGGGTACGGGCTGCGACTGCCAAGCGTATAGTCCTACGGCGACAAGGGCGCAGACGATGGCCAAGCAGGCAACGATGAGCTTCTTGCGACGACCCAGGCCTGCAAAGTGGGGTGGCTTCTTCGCGCTCATGCGGCATCCTTGGCGGTATAGACGCGCGCAAAGGTGGACGGGTCCGCTCCAAAGAGCATGTGAAGCATCAGACGGCGCGAGTAGACGAGCTCGTCGAAGTCGGGAGGGAGCTCGATGTCGTGGATATGCGCGATGTGGTGGGCGAGCGCCGAGAACGACTCGGGGTCGCAGATCACATCGGTGGTAACGTGGTAGACCGTCGTATCGGGGAATGCCTCTTCGTCGAAAGGCAGGAGATGGGGATCGTCGTCGACTTCGATGGCGATGCCGTACTGGGGCCAGTAATATGCCATGGGAACCTCCCTGCTTCTGGGCCAAAACTTCTATCGGTTTTGGCTGTCGACGCCGACGGTATCAGCCGCTACTTGACCAATTTCTGACCAAATGCTTGACGGATTGGCGTCTCCGCAGGTAAAAGGCGGCAAAAAATACTCCAACTTTTTTCGAGCGACAATCGCGCGGTCGGCGACGGCGGGGCCATATGTGTCAAAAGCATCGTCTGCCGAGGAAATCAAGCCGCTCGCCGAATTGCACGAACGTAAAAAACGCCAATTATGGAGACGGTCTCGAACACGTCGACGAAACGATGCGGTAACATCTCCCTGCAAACACTGTAGTTAGCTAAAGGGGAAGTTCGCGTGTCTGCAACCATCAAACCCTTCACCGACGAGTTCGAAGAGTATGGCCGCGATGAATCTCGCGCATCGGGCGAGGCCTCGAGCATCTCGTTTCCGACAACGGAAGACGAGGTCCGTGCCATTTTGGAAAAGCTCCATGCTGAGCGTGTCCCGGTAACGGTTCAGGGCGCCCGAACCGGCCTTGCCGCCGGCGCCGTGCCCCACGGCGGGCATATCCTCAATACCTGTCTCTTATACACATCTGACGCTGCCGACGAAGCTAGAAGTGT